>NZ_MRCC01000011.1 GCF_001904655.1 Chroogloeocystis siderophila 5.2 s.c.1
CGAGCTTCGTCTCCCAAAAGCTAGGTGAGTTTGACCGACTTTTGCAAGAGACCTAATCTACTCGTACAAGTAAACTGTACTTTGCTAGGTCACTTCACTATCTAAAAATAGTTTTTACCTATTCGCGAACTATGTTTAACCTGCTCTTAATCCTGTCCAACGTCTGGAGTGTTAAAGATCAAGGCGTAGGCAGAAAATGAGAGTGAGTTCATGTCCATTCGACGCCCCGATATTGTTCTTTTAGTCCTCGATACTCAGCGGAGCGATCGCCTTTCGTGCTACGGGTATGCCAAAGAAACCTCTCCCAATTTAGATGCGTTTGCTGCCAGCGCAACTCTATTTAGAAATGCAGTTTCGGCAGCGCAATGGACAGTTCCTTCCCACGCTTCTATGTTTACGGGATTATATCCTTCAGCACATCAGGTCTTGCAATCATATTCAGTATTGCCCAGTAACATTACAACTTTGGCAAAACGGTTGAGCGCTAATGGTTATTACACTGCTGGATTTTGCAACAATCCGCTGGTGGGGGTGATCAACAATGGCTTGCGGCGAGGATTCTATAGCTTTTTGAACTACAGTGGCTTACTCACCTCACGACCCAATCAAGCCGGATTTTCGCCACAACTGCTTGACCGTTACCGTCAGTCGTTTAAGCGGTTGCTAGCTGGAGCCTTAAACTGGGTGCAAGATTCCTTTGCGCGCTCGGAATTGCTGCTGGCATTTTCGTTTACACCCTTGATGGTGCCCCTGTGGCAAACGGCACTCAGCTTCAAGGGCAATACCTTAAAATCACTAGATGATGCAGCGCAATTACTGATTGATCGTCGGGGAATAGGTAACGAGCAGCCAATTTTTACATTTATTAATCTTATGGGTACTCACATGCCTTACCATCCTCCACGCTTGTATGTTGAGCGGTTTGCGCCCCACGTACTGCAAGACAAAGCAGCGCAGCATTACTTGCAACGATTTAATGGCGATATTTATGGCTGGTTAGCTCCCTTAGCCGATGCATTAGATGAGCGGCAGAAAATGACATTAGATGGGATGTATGATGCTGAAGTTGCCTATCAGGATCACCAAATTGGCGTGTTTTTGCAGAAGTTGCAGGAAAATGGTGTACTGAATAATACGTTGATGATTATCTGCTCCGACCATGGAGAACATTTAGGCGAAAAACACTTTGTTGGACATTCGATTTCGCTCTACAATGAACTCGTGCAAGTGCCCTTGATTATCCGCGATCCCACGGGTGCATTCCCTGTGGGAGCAATTCGTGAAGATGTCGTTTCAACCCGCTGTTTATTCCATACTGTATTGGCGGCTGCAGGAGTGGCAAGTGAAATAGAAGAACCACTGTCGTTAGCGCATTCCTCTGCGAGTAGCGATCGCCAAGTGTTTGCCGAAGCCATTCCTCCACAAAATGTTGTGAATCTACTCTACAAACGTCAACCAGAATTAGTGCTGTCCTATGCTTGCGATCAACCTAGACGTGCGGTGTGGATTGGCAATCACAAGTTGATTGAAACAGGAGGCGACCGCCTGGAATTGTATGATGTGCGCAATGACCCGCAAGAAAGTTTGAATCTCACAGACATCTTTCCTGAAAACGTTGAGTTTTTGCAGGAATGTTTGCAACTATTTGCTGCGAATAGAGAAGCAATTGCCACCTCTGAACGCGCTCATAGTTACAACGATTCAGAATTGCAAAGAAGATTGCGTAATTTAGGCTATTTAGAAGATTAATCTTCATTTATTTAGTTTATTCATGCTCTATGTACCCCCCTGTTGACCCCATCATTGTCCAAATCGGACCTTTAGCCTTACGGTGGTATGGACTATTGATAGTAGTCGCTATTATCGTCGGAGTTACAGTTGCCAGTCGCGAAGTGGAAAGGCGCGGACAAAAAAGCGATGATTTTTGGGACATGACGATCTGGGTTTTGATTCCAGCATTTATTGGTGCCCGCTTATATTACGTGTTCGTGCAGTCACCGCGTGGGGAGAATGGGTTGGGTAGCTTTTTGCAAAATCCAGTGATGATTCTGCAAATTTGGCAGGGTGGTATTCACATTTTTGGAGCATTTATTTTCGGAGCGATTGCTCTTTGGATATATACTCGCATCAAACGCTTACCCCTGCTTATCTTTATGGATGCGATCGCATTAAGCCTACCTCTAGCACAAGCGATTGGTCGTTGGGGTAATTTCATCAATCAAGAACTGTACGGACCGCCCACTAACTTACCATGGGGATTACACATCGATCCGAATCATCGTATTGGTCCTTATCAAGACTTAACTACCTATCCAGAGACAACTCGTTTTCATCCCTTATTTCTGTATGAGTCGTTGTGGAATTTTGTTGGCTTCGGACTGATTTTTTGGATTTCTCGCCGCTTTAGTAGGCAGTTACGTGATGGTGACATTACGCTGCTGTACTTAATTTGGTATCCTACTGGGCGATTCTTTATCGAGTTCTTGAGAACCGATTCCTGGTTTTTTACAGGGACTCCGTTTAATGTGGTGCATATTTTGTGTTTTATTGCGGTTGTAGGTTCCGCAATCATCCTTTACCGTCGTCATGGCTCTGGACAAAGTTCCTATTCAGGCACATCATAATCAATTGCACGCAGTCCACATTTAGTTTCAAGCGCATGTCACCTAGATCTTCGCCCCGCCTGCTGATCGTTGGATTAGATTGCATGGAGCCATCTTTGGTGTTTGAGCAATGGCGCGATAATCTTCCCAATTTCTCACGTTTAATGGCACAGGGCAGTTACGGACGGTTAGAGAGCAGCATTCCTGCCATTACCGTGCCTGCTTGGAGTTGCATGATGAGTGGACGCGACCCTGGTGAATTGGGCATTTATGGCTTTCGCAATCGCTCCAGTCGAGGATATCAAAAAATGGCGATCGCCGATGGTCGTGCTGTTAAGGTTCCCCGTCTGTGGGATCTGCTGGGCGACGCAGGCTGGAAGGTAGCAGTCATCAGCGTTCCAGGAACTTCACCCCCCTATCCGGTCAAGGGACAATTAGTATCCTGCTTTCTGACGCCTAATCGCAGCGTGCCTCATACCTATCCTCCTGAATTAGCAAACCAAATTAGCCAATGGATGCCTGACTTTATACTTGACGTACCTGACTTTCGATCTGATGAGAAAGACCGCATTCTGCAAGATATTTATACTCTGTGCGACCAGCGGTTCACCCTGGCAACCAAACTATTAAAACAAGAAGCACCAGATTTTTTGATGGTCGTGGATATGGGTGTTGATCGCATTCACCATTGTTTCTGGAAGTCAATGGATTCAAGTCATCCCCAATATAAGCCTAACTCGCCCTATAAAAATGCTATTCGTGACTATTACGTTTATGTTGATCGGCATGTGGGTGAATTACTGAAGATTTGTGGCAATCAAACCGCAATCCTCATTGTATCGGATCATGGAGCGCGTCCGTTGATCGGAGGTATTTGCCTGAATGAATGGTTGATAGCCGAAGGATATCTTGTCTTGAAAGAAGCACCTGATGTTCCTACTTCCTTAGACGAGGTTGAAGTTGATTGGAGCCGCACCAAAGCTTGGGGAGCAGGAGGATACTACGGTCGTGTCTTTTTAAATGTGCAGGGACGAGAACCACAAGGCGTAATTCCCCTGGCAGACTATGAGCAGGAGCGATCGCATCTTGCCAAAAAGCTAGCTGCTATCACTGCTCCTGACGGGCAACCTCTCAATACTCGTGCGTTTAAGCCTCAACAGATTTATCAAAAAGTGCGAGGAATTGCTCCTGATTTAATCGTCTACTTTGACGAGTTAGCTTGGCGCTCGGTAGGTACTGTGGGCAGCAACTCACTCTATACCTCTAAGAACGATACCGGACCTGATGACGCCAACCATGCTCAATACGGACTAATGATTTTCTACGACTCTCAACAACCTGCGCAGGGAAAAGTTATTGACAATGCTCAGATTTATGACATCTTGCCTACGCTACTGCATCGCTATCAGCTCGTACCACCACCCAACCTCCGAGGCAAGGTGTTGCCAATTTGAAGCTATTCTCGCAGGCTAACAACTCAAACTAACAGGCAAAGAGCTTCTCTAACCTTGTGTCCGATGCATCAGCCGTTGTCGCCAAAATGGCAGAAGAAGCGCTCTGCTGCCATGATGTCTTAACCTGGCAGCTACTTGACTCAGTTACTGTCTTCTAGCTTCTTGCAAGCACTACGGCTTTAATAAGCGCGAATTGCTAAGGTGCCAAATACAGCAGGAACTGGTTATTGGTTACTATATAGCAACTAGCCGTCATTACCTATCACCTGACGTAAAAATATGCGCTCATTGCACTGTTGATGCCCCTAGAGGGCATTGCAAATCTTCTGGAAAACTTATGTGATAAATGATTGAGAGTCAAATTGTGTTAAGTTTATCAAATAATGAGGATACAGCTGTTGAGTTTAGCAGGGCTGTTGATTTTAGCCCCAGGGATAATATTTGGGTGCGCTGCGGAGCAAACTCCAGGTGAACCTCAAGCGCAAGTGCAATCACCAACTCAGTCGCCATCACCGCAGCAACCAGTAGGAACACTCCAAGTTCGCGCGAATGGTGAAGAAAGAGCTAGAGAAGGCTTAGTCAGTAAAGATGGGTGGAGAATAACATTTGATAATGTGTACGCTACCATAGCAAACGTTACTGCATATCAAAGTCAACCACCGTTTAATCCGGAACAAGGAGGAGAGATTCAAGCGCAAGAGAAAGTCGTCGTGCTTGACCAAGCGACAACTGTAGATTTGGCGCAACCTGGTAGTGACGGTCAAGATTCAGTTTTAGTCGCAGAAGCATCGAATGTACCTATTGGTCAATATAATGCACTCTCGTGGCAAATGACTCCGGCGACCGAAGGTCCGGCGCAAGGTCAAACTATAGTGATGAGTGGTACAGCCGAGAAAGCAGGGCAAACAGTTAACTTTGTCTTAAATATAGATAGAGAATTTGAATATATTTGTGGAGAGTACGTTGGTGATGCACGTAAAGGAATCGTTCAAGCAGGTGGAAGTGCTGATTTAGAAGCAACCTTTCACTTAGACCACTTATTTGGGGATGGCGAAGCTAATCCAGACGATTCGATTAACCAGGGTGCATTGGGTTTTGATCCTATAGCGGCTTTAGCGCAAAATGGTAAGGCGCAAGTCAATATGGCGCAGTTGCAGTCACAATCTCCACAAGTTTACCAGCAACTACAAGAAATTTTGCCATCGCTTGGACACGTTGGCGAAGGTCATTGCCGAGAAGCTAAAACTCAGACTACCGGCTAACGTCTGTATCAATACCAATCAGGGAGAGTGTTTTCTCCCTCGTTACTGATTCATAAGTTAATTACTTTAGCAACTATTGATATAAGTTCGATAAATCTAGATTATGAATTTTAAGTGGAAAATAATCATTCCTTTTGCTTTTCTTTCTGTTTTTGGCTCATCAGCTAGCGCGATCGCACACGGTGTGCGAATGCAAGCACGAGAAACGCAAGCAATTGAGGTAAATGCAGAATATGACACAGGCGAACCAATGGCACAAGCCCAAGTGACAGTTTACGCGCCTAACGATCCTGCGACTCCTTGGTTAGAAGGTACAACCGACAAAAATGGAAACTTCATATTTACACCAGACTCCTCGCAGCCTGGCAATTGGTCAGTCCAAGTACGCCAAGCAGGTCATGGCAGTATTGTCAATATTCCTGTAGAAGGTAATCAAGCGCCAACTGAAGGAAACGGTACAGCAGTACCAGCAACGAATACTCCGCGTATCGCAAGTAGTGAATCGGCTAACTTTACTCCCTTGCAACTCATCTTAATGGGAGCCGCTGGCGTCTGGGGATTCATTGGTACAGCATTATTTTTTATGCGCGGTAATAAAAGCAATTCTGAACTGCGACGTTCGGAGTCACAGAATGGGTAAGAGGTAGTCGTTGATAGTTACTATTTTTAGTTATGAATTACAGCCCCAGTCAACAGAGTTAGGGCATTATAGAAGCTCATAATCATTTCCCTGAGGAAGTTTAACGCTGACCCCCACTATTACCAGTTACCAGCCTTTAAGTTATTATCTACTGTCTCCCCAATTATGCATATTCCTGACGGTATCCTTCCCGCTGCGATTATTGTTGCAGGCTACGCAACGACTGGCGGGGTAACGTGGTACTCACTGCGTCAAATTAAACGCGATCGCAACCCCCAAGAAAATATTCCGAAAGCATCGTTACTTACAGCAGCGTTTTTTGTTGCTTCTTGGGTTCATATTCCCGTACCGCCAGCGAGCGTTCATTTAATTCTCAATGGATTGATGGGGACTATTCTGGGATACTATGCTTTCCCGGCAATTCTTATTGGTTTATTTTTTCAAGCGGTGATGTTTCAGCATGGAGGTTTATCAACGCTGGGAGTTAATGCAAGTATGTTTGGTATTCCAGCAATTTTGGCTTATCACTTGTTTCAGCTACGTTACAAATTTGGTAAAAATAACCGCGTGTGGACAGGGATATTTGCTTTTTTAGCTGGCGCGGGTGGTTTGGGGCTTTCAGTCGTGTTATTTTTCTTTTTAGTAATTACGAATATTCCGGCAAATATTGATGCAGCAATAGAACGCAATGCAATTTATGGACTTGTACTTGCACATATCCCATTGATGCTGATTGAGGGCGCGTTTACTGCAGCAGTAGCTTTATTTCTGATGCGAGTTAAGCCGGAATTACTAGAAAGTCGATGAAACACGGATTAGATACCTATGCTTATCTGAAGTCTCCAATTCACCGTTGGGAACCTCGCTGCAAGCTTGTCGCGCTTTTAGCTTTGATTTTTGCTTTTGCTTTTGTACAGCAGTTAATTTTGTTACCACCAATGGCAATAGTGACGTTGGTTTACTACAGTGTTTCACGTTTACCAGTTGCTTTTTTGCTGAAGCGGTTGCGTTACCCTGGTTTTTTTTTGGCAGCGATCGCCATTCTCCTACCCTTCAGTGTTGGTAATACTGTTATTTGGCAGCTCGGTTTTTTAGCACTGCGACAAGAGGGATTAGTAGCGTTAATATTGGTTTTTACTAGATTTTTGTGTATTTTAACTATTGGTTTGATTTTATTTGGCACTGCACCATTTCTAACAAGTATTAAAGCAATGCGATCGCTTGGACTACCATCAGTGTTAGCTGATATGACGCTGTTGTCTTACCGCTACATCGAACAGTTTGGCGAAGATTTAACCAGAATGCAGACAGCAATGCGGTTGCGGGGATTTCGTGCCAACAAATTGAGTCAGCGTAACTTAACGGTTTTGGCATCGCTTGCTGGCAGCTTATTGGTGCGTAGTTACGAACAGTCTCAGCAAGTTTATCAAGCAATGATTTTACGCGGATATGGTTACGTGACTCAACGTCGCCGCCAACAGTTCAAAACTCATGCAAGCGATTGGATTGCACTAATGGTAACTTGTGTTGTTGCGTTAGGGTTTGTCGTGGCAGAAATGAGTTTAACAAACGCATGAAGCAGCAATATTCCGAATCAGTGACAGCAGCGATCGCAATTCAAAATCTCACCTTTTCTTATTCACAGTTGAGTGTCTTACAAAATATTAGTGTGACTATCCGCACCGGCGAAAGAGTCGGTTTAATAGGACCTAACGGTTCTGGTAAAACTACATTATTTCTATTAACTTGTGGTGTATTAAAACCTACAGCCGGAAAAATTTTTCTATTTGATAAACCAATTACTGTGGGAGAGTTTCGTCCTGAAATTGGTTTAGTGTTTCAAAATCCTAATGACCAGTTGTTTTTACCTTCAGTTCGAGATGATATTGCGTTTGGTCCAGAAAATATGGGTTTGTCTGCAACTGAGGTAGAAGAGTGCGTACAAGAGGCTATATTCTTAACTGGCATACAGAATTTAGTTGAGCGAGTTCCCCACAATCTCTCTGGTGGTGAGAAGTGCATGGTGGCTATTGCGGGAGTTATCGCGATGCGCCCTCAACTAGTTCTATATGATGAGCCTTCTGCTAACCTAGATATGCGTTCTCGCCGTCGTTTGATTCAGTTTCTCCAAGAATCACAGCAAACGATGATGATCTCTTCGCATGACTTGGAACTGATTTTAGAAGTGTGCGATCGCGTACTTCTTCTCGATCAAGGTCAAATTATTGCTGATGGTAACCCTCGCGATGTTATGGGCGATCAGCCGTTAATGGAAGCACACGGCTTGGAAAAGCCTTTTTCGCTCACGACGCATTAGCAATTTTCCTGCTAATCCTGGCTACTACAGACAAATGTATCTGTATCCTACACGGATGAACTGTTCTGTTGTCCATTCGTCACTATTAGCTTTGGCTCGTTGGCTGACATTGACAGGAAGAACATACCCCCAGCTTTGGCTGAGGTTGATTAGCTGTTTTGTTGTCCAGTCTTGGTTATTGTTTACTTTGTTGTTTCTCATATCAGTTTTCTTCATTGGTGTAACTTTATATTTCCAATATAGAAAACTGTTACATAAAATACAAAAACTAATTTGCATATTTGCTATGAACAGCTTCGATGGATTAAGCTGAAGTACGAATAAATTCGCTGTTACGTAAATAAAGTCCATAGAGGTAGACTTACTTGTAAAAATCTTGTTTTAGTGTACGAAGATACACTTTAGCTTGGTAGCTCCAACTCCAGTCGAAGGCGTCTACTATTTAGCTTATAGTTGCTAAAGATGCTGATATTTAATGAATGTTACGCGACCCTAAACTGATAGTGCTGCTGCTTGCTGGTTCATTGACAACAATGACAGGAGGAGTTGTCGCACCTGTTTTGCCAGAAATTATCGAACACCTACAACTAGATACTGGATTAGCAGCTAACTTAGTCAGCGTGCATAACTTGACGATCGCACTATTTAGTCCACCATTAGGTATTTTGGCAGATCGCATTGGACGATTAAAGGTTTTAGTGCCTGCACTCGTTCTTTACGCGCTGTTCGGTGTCGCGGGTGCATTTATGGATGATTTTTGGTCATTACTACTCTTACGTGCCTTATTAGGTGCAGCAAGTGGCGGTATTGCGGCAGCAAGTCTTGGTTTACTAGGAAGTATGTATGAAGGACAAGCGCGATCGCAAGCTTTAGGATTGGCAACAAGTACCCTGACACTTACAGGTATTACCGATCCTTTGCTGGGTGGCTGGGTAGGTGCAAGTCGATGGCAAAATGCATTTTATCTCTACGGGGTGGGGCTTGCGATCGCATTCTTAGCTGCTACCATTCTTAAAGAACAACCACGAAAAACAAAATCGCAAGCAACTCAACCGGAAAAGCTAAGACAAGTCTTATTACAACGCCACACATTAAAAATATTGATTGCCCTCAGTTTAACTTCCGTAGCAATGTATGCAGTTGTGATCTATGCTCCTTTGTACCTGAATGCGACGATTAATGCAGATACACTTCTTAATGGCGTCGTTTTAGCATCGCGGGCAATTGGCGCTGGGATAATATCAGCTTTTGGTGCAAGTAAACTAGCAAGACGTTTGGGGTCTTCACGCGCGATCGCATTAGGCTTTGGGCTAATGGCAGTTACTTTAATCGCGATTCCACTACTTCATCAAGTGAGTTGGATTGTCGTCAGCGCTATTATGTTTGGTGTCGGCTTTGGAATTGTGCTACCAAATCTTTATAATGCTTTAGCTAATCTTGCACCAGAGCAACTACGCGCTAGTGTACTGGCAATTGGTACAGGAATGGGCTTTTTAGGGCAATTTCTCTCACCGATTTTACTGGCACCAGTCCTCAACTATGCTGGTATAGAAGCAGTATTTTACGCCGCCGCTGCAATTGCGATCGCCACAGGACTTATTTTACTAGCACCGCAGCAATAGACAGTGTTTACAACATTTGTCTAATCTTTTTAAGTTTTTGTTGGCGATCGGGGCTACAAAGAGCAACTATCACACTTGATAAAACATAGGGTATTGCAAATATATTACCCAAATAAGTCCGCCAAACACTCCAAGAAAATATCGCTCTTGTCGTGGGAGATATATGCCAAAAACGATTGACTGAGCATACCATTTCGTTTCCTAAAGCAGTAACTTCATGCCACCAACCTGCTGGAATATAAAGAAGTTCCCCTTGATTGAGAATAACTTCATGTTTGTGTTGTAATGCTGTTTTTAACTTAGGGAATGATTCAAAGTCAGGATTTTCAGGATATACTTGGCTAAACCAAGAACGTAATTTTAAGCCATGCCTTAGATGAATTGAAAGAGGAAATGGGTAAAGATTATATATCTGTGATGGTGGAAAAAGCACAATTTTTTTAGCACCGTGCATTTGCACTAAAGTGCCATCAACAGCATCGAAGTGTAAGCATTCAATGTGACCTCCTGGACTTATCCAAATATTAAAGTCACTTATTGCTTTGTGTAAACCCAGACGTTCTGCTGCACTGTTTAAAACATTTTCGGAATCGAGTGTTGTGTTTTTAATGGAACATTTAGCCAAGTAGATGTCGTGTTCGTGTGCTTGGCGATCGCGCAGTAATTCTGCATACTTATTAAACTCCATCTTTTTTCCTTCAACACCGCTGCCGATATTTTTCCAATGGCGTTTATCATACTGATATCTTGTTTTACCGTAATATCTTAAGAGAAACTCTTGTTCGCCTAAGTTTTGACATAAATACTCTAAATTCCAGTCGCCATTTTTGAGTAATCCTGTAACAATAACTGGTTTACCTAATTTTTGATATTGCTCAAAAAAACTTTCTGCTGTTAAATCAGAGGCATCGACTCTTGCTACTTGATTTTTTTGTACAGAGTTAGAAAAATTAGATTCTGTTAAACTATTCATAAGACTTGATACATATTTTATCCCATTTCTCACTCATTCTGATGACAGATCCACGCTCCAACCCATAGGTTTAAAACTACGGCTATGGTTTAATTACGAACTCCCCATTACCTCCTACTACAAATCAATCTTCTTTTCCACCGATAAACCCATCAAAAAATTTCTATCCTCACTAATATGAGGAAACTTTAACTGAGAATCAGGAATTCCTTTTTGTAACTGGCGTTGACGAATGGTAGCAAAGCTTCCAGGAGCTAGAATTTGCAATTGTGGAGCAGGGATTGTGTCTTTACGACTAATTTCGTAGTGAGTATTGACTTCTTTTAGTTTATAGTCAAAACATCTTAGAAAAGCTTGCGGATCGTCTAATTTGTAACTCTGCGATAACTCAATATTTACTAGATAACGCGCTGGGAAATCATTTTCAGACAAGGTAATGCAGAAATCTTCTAATGGCAAACTAAACTCTTGCTGGAGGGCTTGCATCACTTGTGTGGCATGAAACTCAGTTGTTTTTTCAGTCGTTGAAGAAACAAATCCGCCGCGACGATGGAGAAAAACAATTAATGGGGCTGTATTATAAAAGCCGACAACTTCGACAACATCACCAATATCGTAACGGTAAAAGCCACTGTAGTTCGTAATCAAAATACGGTAGCGATCGCCTACTCTTACTTCAGTTGCTAAGAGGGTATTGGGATGTTCTGCTTCCCACTGATCTTCTGGTATAAATTCAAAGAAACAACTTTCAATTGCTAAAATACTGCCATCTTGATTAACATCAGGGTAAATGCTAAATATACCTTCAGCCGATGAATAAACAGCACCAAATATCGGAGTATCTTCAAAATAAGTGGGAAATCGTTGAAAATAAAAATCTGACGTTCCCCCCCTTGCAGTAGCTACGAAAGATAAATTTTGCCATGCAAGTTTAGGCGTCAGTCGTCCTTGTGAGTGTAATATTTCGTGTAATTGTGTCGCCCGTTTGGGAGATGCGATCGCCATTTTTTCTAACTGATTACGTATTTCAGGTTCAATTTCTAACCAAGGCGCGATCGTTCCTTTTTCTAGATCTTGAATCAAGTCTTCAGCATAACGCTCTAAGTAATTGCAAGTACGTAGAATTAGCATCGGAAAATTCGCAATCATTCCCCGCATCGTTGGTTCTCGTAAAGCAAATAATAAACACACATAATGTCTCGCTAGGCTATCACCGAGTTGAAGCGTTTCGTAAGGATGCGCGAAAAATTGCCGATAAAGTCGCTTATCCATCCGTAAAACACCCGCGCTTGATGGTCCATAATCGATATTGCCAGCCGTACGTCCCCATTTTTGTACCGAGTTCGTTACCAAGAGTTTGCCGAATTGGCGATTTTGTCTTGCAAGTGCTTCACTCAAAAAGCCGATACTTGTTAATGTTGCTTGACGAACAATGTTTTGCGATCGCCTGGTTGTCGGAATCAGTTTTTTCTTACCTGTCGATCCGCTGGTGAGTGTCAGGTAAACCACTCGATCGGGAGTTAAAATATTCGATTCACCTTGCGCAATTCGCTCAGTGAGGGGTTCATAACTGCTGTAAGGTAAAATTGGAACTTGTGCGCGAAATTGGTCAATTGTCTTGATTTGTGCAACTTTGTACTGTTTTCCTAACTCTGTATCGCGCTGTACAAGCAGCAAATCGCGTAAAAACTGCGCTTGTATAGCATCTGTAACATGAGTTTTTTTAACAAAGTTTGCCTTGACACGTCGAGCAAAAGCGGTCAAAAGTGAAGGTAAAATTGCCATTTGTATATTGAACTGTACTTTTTGGCGACAAAGGAGCGCAAGTAAGATTGCAGGACTAGAAGGATACTGATTTATAGCAGGAATTGCCTAAAATAGTCTCAAATTTAACGAGAACTTAAATTTAATTAGAAGCGGTGTTAGGAGGCGTGATGTTTGCTTTACACAGCGTATTAATTGGAGTTATCTGTTTTGTTGTTGCATTTGTCTTAGCAAGTTTAGTGGAATACTGGCTACATCGATTGATGCACGTTTCGCAGCGAATTGGCGAACGTCACCGCGATCATCACCGTCGCAATGAAGGACAAGGCGTCATCTGGGAATTTCGCGATTATGTGCGTGGTAGCTTTGTTGTGATGATTGCTGTATTTTTCCTTTCTTTAGAAGCCGGAATCGGTTGGTTTCTAGGAGGATTAATCTATGCTGCATTCTCAGCTTATGCACATCAACTACAGCACGAAAATCCGACAAAGTGCTTTTGGATGAAAATGCCGGTTCACTATGTCCATCATAAGTATGGTATGTGGCATCACAATTTTGGTTTAGCTGTCGATTGGTGGGATCGCGTTTTTGGAACGTACAAGCCCGTTGAATGGCTGACTGAAGAAGAATTATCGCAACCGAAACGCGGTTATTTACAGCTGCGGTGGTGGTAATTACATTGACAGAAGTTATATCTAGCCCTCTCCTTAATAATACGCTCTGCCCCGCGATAAGATGGTCATGATTTGAATTCACAGGTGCACTCGCTCAGTAATGTATAAGTCATCTGTACGACAGCGGCAGCCGAATGAAACATCTATTCTGAAGTTGTCACTATATGTGTCTTGCGTAACAGCAGGAATTGGCGTTGTATTTGGACTCATTAGTGAATCTAATGCCATCATTCTCGATGGAATTGCTTCAGCCATTAGTTTGATTTCCACCTGGTTGAGTGTGATTGCTTCTCGATTGGTGTTGAAACCGGAAAATGAAAGATTTCAGTTTGGATACCGACACATTGAGCCATTAGTCAATTTTGTTCGCAGTCTGATCGTCATTGCGGTCAGTTTATATGCTGTCTTGACAGCTGTGGTGCAAATCAGGCAAGGAGGTCGCTCAATTACTGATGGCTGGGTTTTAGCTTATGCTCTCATAACCCTCCTGGTTTCCGCATTGATTTATACGTATCAAATGCGCTATGTGGCTCGAACCGGAGCAACGAGTATTCGACTGGAAGCTCAGGAGTGGTGGATCGACTGTTTATCTAGCTTAGGCATCTTGGCGGGTTATGGAGTTGCCTTGTGGTTAGAGCAACGTGGGTTAATTCGCATTGCAGCGCTGATCGATCCAATTCTGGTGTTCTTGATCGTGGCAATTACGCTACCTTTTCCTGTTAAGACTCTACATCAAAACTTGCTCGACATTCTGCTGATTGCTCCTGACGAAGAAATTCAAGAGAACATTTGCAGTACTGTCGCAAAAGTCGGCTCCCAATACGGCTTTGAGCGCTTTCGCCTACATACATCTCAGTATGGTAATTCACTGGATGTAGAAGTCAATATCATTGTCGATGACTCGTTTATCATTCCTGGAGTTTCTTACCTCGATCGAATCCGTCAAGACATCTGGGAAGGGCTGAATATGCCATCATACCGTCTTTGGTTAGTTGTGTGTTTTGTTGGAGACGAGCGATGGGCATGATAATGAGAATGCTGTTAACTACAAAAAAGGTCTAATCAATAAAGAATTTGTTATTTTTGTTGGCTGTAAAGACTTGGGGTGGTATTGTTCCTACAACACATTGGCAATTTTCTCCAAGATAGGGGCATACGCTGTGAAATATTTCCAAGAAGCAAAAGCTCACTTTGTTGCCAGCCACCAGCACCCGATTAATCAGTTTCTTCATCACTTGACGAATATAGTCGCGATCGCCGCCGTTGTCTTTTTGTTCTACGATTGGCGACTCACCATCGTCTGCTTAGTTTTAACCCAAGTTTTTGCTTTGAGTGGTCATGCTTTTTTTGAAAAAAATGAACCTGCATTTGTCAAGTACCCAGGGATAGCAATTTTAGCTTCAATGCAGTGGTCATTCGAGAATTGGTTCGGCGTGCGCCAAATTTTACAGCACTTTCAGCAAAAAGCTCTGAGCGATTAGTAAAAAAACTATTGACTTAAAGGATAATTTATGTATCAAGGTTTACCCGTAATTGATGCAGATGCCCATAAGCTTGAAAATCCGCTGGTAATGCGCGATTATATCGAGCCAGAGTATCGCGATCGCATCGGTTTAGTCATTGATAGCTTAGGCGATCAACGCGCCAGAATTATCGACTTTAACCCTGCAACCGGAAAAAACGATTTAATGCGGATGTTTCCCCAACCGCAGGGGATGGGTAAGGGTGGTTTTCGCAATTTACATCCTGATACGACATTAGGCGCAATGTTTAATCGCGTCCGTATCGAACATATGGATCGCGAAGGCATTGATGTTCATGTCATTTATGGGACATTAAATTTAATATTTTCGAGCATTCTTGATAAAGACTTGGCGATCGCGTTGTGTCGTGCTTACAACACCTACATGGCAGACGACTGTCGTGGCTACGATAACCGCTTGAAACCCATCGGCGTGATTCCGTTACAAGATGTTGACGCCGCAGTTGCAGAGATGCATCGTTGCGTAAACGAACTAGGGATGATTAGCGTCGCGGTTGCGCCTAATATGCCAATTCCGCACCCAAAAGCACCGGAAGCGTTTCCCGAAATCCGCAGTTGCAAAACAATAAGCCATCCAGACTTTCGCCCGATTCTTCAAGCGGCGGTTGATTTAAATATTGGTTTGGGAATTCACGGCGGACCAGGTTCCTACATGGTAGGCGGCATTTCAGATTATACCGAGACTTTTGTCCTCACGCATATTTTCGTACAACGCAACCAACAACAGCTAGCATTAGCGCGGATGGTATTTGACGGTGCATTCGAGCAATTTCCTACCTTGCGCGTTGGGTTTTTAGAGGGTGGTTGCGGTTGGGTTCCCGATTTAGCTCATGCATTCCACGAACATTGGGAAAAGCGCATTCGTGACTTTGATCCGAAACATCCTTATCGCCCATCACTGATGGAATTTACGAAGTTGATGATTCAAGAACGCGGAACGCACAATAACGTTAACTTGATTAGTCAAGCGAAAAACCTGTTCGATTTATTGTGGAATAAGCAACACGATCCGACAGAGATTGAGGATGCTAGTTTGTACGAACATTATGATTTACGCCACCGCGATCCCTTAGAATACTTTGAACGCGGACAAATTTTCACTTCATTTGAATCCGACGATCCAGGTCCTGCGTATCTACACATTGCAATGGGTGAAACTGGTAAACACCTTACTTGCTTCTCCGGCGATTATGGTCATTGGGATGGCGTTTTACAAAATTGCGTCCATGATGCCGCGACAGTAGCCGATTACGATCGCGACCACTTGAGGTTACTTTTAGGTGGCAATGCCTTGGCATTATACGGCGATCGCTTGCGCCAATCCTTACCAAATCATCTCCTCACACAAACCGCACTAACCTAAAATTCAGTACGGGCAAGGCATTGCCTTTGCCCCTCCCCCTGCACTCCCGCCCCCCTATACCCCTAAACGAATGCGTGTACTACTTTTATATCCGCTTTTCCCCAAATCTTTCTGGTCATTTGATCGCGCACTAGAATTAATTGGGCGTAAAGTCTCCCTACCCCCATTGGGGATGATTACCGTAGCAGCTATTTTGCCTCAAACGTGGGAATTTCGCCTCGTAGATCGCAATGTCCGCGAAGAAACCGAAGCAGATTGGGCTTGGGCAGATTTAGTGATTATTTCTGGCATGATTGTCCAAAAACCCGATATGCTGCATCTGATTGGTGAGGCAAAGCGACGGGGTAAATTGGTAGCAGTGGGGGGTCCTTATGTGACTTCTGTCCCAGACGCAGCGCAGGAAGCAGGGGCAGATTTTCTCGTTTTAGACGAAGGCGAAATTACTCTACCACTTCTGGTTGCTGCACTTGAACAGGGTGAAACGTCAGGAATTTTTACTGCCAAAGGCAATAAACCTGATGTTACAACTACACCAATTCCCAGGTTCGATCTCCTCGATCTCAACGCCTATAACGAGATGTCCGTGCAATTTTCGCGGGGCTGTCCTTTTCAGTGCGAATTTTGCGACATTATTGTGCTGTATGGGCGCAAACCTCGTACCAAAACACCAGCACAACTGATTGCTGAGTTACAGACACTTTACGATTTAGGTTGGCGGCGTTCAGTTTTTATGGTCGATGACAATTTCATTGGTAACAAGCGCAATGTCAAGCTGTTGCTGCGCGAACTTGGTCCTTGGATGGCAAACCACAATTATCCGTTTCGCCTCGCGACTGAAGCATCGGTAGACTTAGCCCAAGATGATGAATTGTTAGCGCTGATGGTTGCGGCGAACTTTACGGCGGTATTTCTAGGAATTGAAACGCCAGATACTGATAGTCTGGCGCTAACTCACAAGTTTCAAAATACACGCAATTCGCTGATCGAATCGGTGCGGAAAATAAATCAAGCAGGCTTGAGTGTCATGGCAGGTTTTATTTTGGGATTTGATGATGAAAAATCTGGCGCAGGCGATCGCATTATCGATTTTGTCGAAGCAACCGCAATTCCCAAAGCGATGTTTGGGCTATTACAAGCCTTGCCAAATACTGCACTATGGCAACGACTACATAAAGAAGGGCGACTTTTAGAGGCGAAGCAAGAAACTGAAGGTCATCAAATGACTCTTACTAATTTTGTTCCAACACGTCCTTTACCAGAGTTAGCCCGCGAGTATGTTAGTTGCTTCTGGGAACTGTATGAACCGCGTCGCTATCTATCAAGAGTGTACCGTCACTTTATGGCAATGAAGCCAGCCCCGCACAAAGCACCGTTTCGGATGTTGGAATTTGTCGAGATGCGAGCAGTATTTATTATCTGCTGGCGACAGGGAATTAAACGTAATACTCGATTTCAGTTTTGGAAACAGCTATTTGGAATCATGCGGCACAATCCAGGTGTCTTTGTTCCTTATTTAAGTAATTGCGCGCTAATTGAACACTTTATTCAGTATCGGCAAATCGTTCGTGACGAAATTGAAGCACAATTAGCTACGTTGCTGGAAGAAGAATCAAGGGAAGATATGGTAGAAAAAACCTATGCTGTATCGCCAAAATAAATTGATCGCGCGCCTAGCAACTAAAGTCGCGGCTTGACAAACAAAGTCCTCCTTCGTGGACTAATACAGTTACGCTTTAATGTCGGTTTAATTTCCCTTATTACGCCAAACTGATATCACTTTTACTATAGTAATAGAACTGTCTTTCCCTGACCCCTACAATAATTCATGGTTTCAGTTGCTCGCAAAAATCTCCTAGAAGATCTGCCGCGCTTTCTTGTAGCCCAAGCGGGAATTATGTTTGCAGTGAGTCTGGTGACGATTCAGACGGGAATTTTTAATGGCTTTACGCGCTCGACTACCCAAATTATGGAGCATTCGCAAGCTGATATTTGGGTGACATCCGAAAGTATTGTGCATCTGGAACTATCTTTACCTATCCCTGCGAGCAAAGTTAATGACGCACAGAAAGTTGTTGGTGTCGCCAACGCTGAACCTTTGATGCTTAGAGGTGCAATTTGGCGTAATTCGTTGCAAGAGATTGTTTTAGTGCGAATTATTGGCTTTAATCCCAACGGGCAATTGTTTACACCCCAAAATGTTACTCAAGGAAATATCACTGCTCTAGCACAGCCATACACTGTTATGGTAGATGGAACAAATTTAACGACACTCAATGTAAGTGACGTTGGGGAAGTTGAGGAGATTGCGACTTTACCTGCAAGAGTTGTTGGTGTCACTCAGGGAAATCGTTCTATTATTTCTAATCCGTTCGTATTTACTTCTTTAGAGAACGCTAACGCCTACGCTAACTCCGGTCAAAGTGCTACTCTGTCTTGCAAATTGCAAGCAGGTTCATCAGATATTCAATGTACTAATGTCTACACACAGCCCGATCCTGAGACAACCGCCGCGCCTAAACCACTAGCAGCATCTGACTTGATTACCCATGTATTAATTCAAGCACAGCCAGGAGAAAATTTACAAGTACTTAAGCAAAGAATAGAAACGGCATTACCTAATACACGTGCTTTTACTCAGGCAGAACTTATTAGACACAATCAACAATTTTGGCAGCAGCGGACAGGAATTGGTTTTATTTTAGGTCTTAGTACAGTGGTAGGTGTGATTGTTGGAGTTGTTGTTGTTGGGCAAATTCTTTATTCTTCAGTTACAGATCATTTAAAAGAATTTGGTACGCTCAAGGCAATGGGTGCTTCTGATTGGAAAATCTATAGCGTGATTGTTGAGCAATCCTTGTGGATGGCAATTTTAGGTTATATACCAAGTATGATTCTATGCTACGGCGTGGGAGCTTGGACGATGGCAACACAGGGAATTATGATTTTGATTACGCCGATGAGTGCGATCGCAATTTTTGGTGTCACTGTATTGATGTGCGTCGGTTCTGCTGCATTTGCGATTCAAAAAGTAACTCGCGTCGATCCGGCGATCGTCTTTAAAGCATAATCGAAGCAATTAGTGACCGCGGAAGGCGGTGAACGCAGGCACGGCACCGGAGTTTAACTCCGGTGTATCGTTCACTAGCGAATTACAGCTATCCACTAGCCACTCAAAACACTACTTTTCGTCTTCGTAATACATCGGTGGCTCAACTGCAAAGTTGTCTAGCCTACCTGACTCATCAACAACATAGCCATCGGTAGTCGGTAATCCTGTTCCTTCTTCTTGTTCTGCCAAGACTTCAACTTGATGGACACTTTCTTCTGTGTCTGTGTTAGATGGGATGACAGCATCTGGAGGATTAACGTCAATGGTTTGTGCCATTTGTACGCCGTAGTGATTGTCTCCCGGTGCGCCTCTCCCTGGTTCAGCTTCACGAGGATCTTCCGGCAATACTTGCTCTGGTTCGTTAATCATAATAGTTTACTCTCTGCTTCAAACTTGAGAAAGAGCAATCAATAGTCAACTGCTCAGCTTCTTTGAAAATAGCCCACTATGTATCAGGAGTATCTCTTTCGTAGGAATTAAATTAGCGTAGATTCAACACCAAAGCGATTTGCTATTGGCGTTTAGCTAGATGCCAATTGCAAAGCTTAAGCGTCGTTTCCAGGTAACAAGGCTTTTAAAACGGTAGCAACTCCTAATGTTGCAGCCGCTACAGCGCCCCACTTAATTGGTGGATTCTTATCAAGCCAGTCGCTGAAACTTGGTATCGTGAGGTTGCTGAAGTCTCCCTCTACTCGGTCGTAGCCTTCAATCGGTTCAAATACGTTGTGTGGTGCATCTTCTGATTTTGGTTCGTTGGTACGTTGTCCAGGAAAACCAATGATCAGCAATAACGCATCAAATAATTGTGGCGAAACTTTTTGTAGCAAATCAACAACTTTGCCGACATCTCCTACGATAAAATCGCGTGTGGGATGCTCAGCAGTATACACAATAGCATCCGCAACTAGGCTGGGTTGATAGTAGGGTGGTACTCCTGTTGGTTTTACACCTAATTTCGTGCGGACTTTGTTGTAGTAAGGTGTATTAATCACCGAAGGCATAATGTTTGTGATGCTGATCGGAATACCTTCGTGCATTAATTCAACACGTAGAGATTCTAAAAGTCCTTCTACCCCATGTTTTGAGGCAGAATAAGGGCTTTGTAGTGGAATCGCGCGTCTTGCTTCTACTGAAGAAATGCTAATGAATGCGCCACGCCCTTCGCGTTTGAGGTGCGGTAGTGCAGCCATCGCGCCGTACGCTTGTCCAGTGAGGTTAACATCAATAACGCGCTTAAATTCTTCTGGCGTAATTTTTTCAAAAGGCGCGAGTACTCCTGTCGCAGCCGCATGAACCCAGGTGTCTAGTCTACCGTAAACTTGTACGGTTTTATCTGCGATCGCTTTTACCTGCTCAAAATCACTTACATCCGCAAGAACATAGATCGCGTCGCCGCCCATGCGTTGAATTTCTTCGACAAGGGACCGCAATCCTGATTCACTTCTTGCTGCAACGACAACCTTCGCCCCACGCTTAGCAAACTGTAACGCTGTCTCTCTGCCAATTCCACTCGAAGCGCCCACAATTGCAACAACTTGTTGATTTATTGATTTAAGCTGAGTCACTTTTACTCCTAAAATTTTTGCACCCTCGTAGCTTTCCTAAGCCAGAAAGCTTTATGAACTTTTATTAATTAAATTAGAAAAATTTTAAGGAGATAGACATCAGCCATAAGATTGACAAATAGAAAAGTCTATGCGGAAAGAAAAATATAACATAGCATCGAGATGTTACTTCTCATCTGTAAGTTTTGCGCGATACTTGCGTTTGAGAAGTTTTCCCCAACGGCGATCGTAAGGATGAACTTGCGTTGTCAACTTGTCATCTTGAAAGACCGAACGTCCTTCATTCACCCATTGAAAAATACTACCCTCAAGGTTGTATACGTGCTTGTAACCAGCCTCAGCTAACTTTGTCGCGATTTTTGCGCTACGATAGCCTACTGAGCAATAAACGACAATTGGTGTCTCGCGTGATTCAGGTAAAGCAGATAGGTCAGGTTGCTGGGGATCGATGTGTCGCGCTTGTTGCAGATGACTCAGTTGATATTCCGCTGCATTGCGGGTGTCGAGTAAAACAGGTTGTGGCTGTTGAGAATTTTGCCATTGTGCCAATTGTTGGGTAGTCAACGGTTGAACTGTGGGAAACTTACGTTTGATCAAACGTTTCAAAATCGCAAAAGCAAGCGATCGCCAATTCAACAACCCGACAACTCCCAAAAACATGACTATTAAGCCCCAAATAATCTTGCTATCCAACTCAATCGTCATAACCGCTAATCATAATGTGCGATCACGCTGCACTTAGATTATTACGAAAAGTTTAATATTAGGCGAGTGAATGGTTCATACAATAAAGATTAATGTTAGGATTTGGCAACTTAGATCATCTAGGTAACTGAATGTTTGTCAACACTCTTGCAGAACTTTCACGTACTCACTGCATTGCTCTATGTGCAGTTTTAGTTCCTGCTAACTTAATTGCTACCTCACTGACAATGCTGCTAACTGTACTACGGCGTCCTATGTCTCAGGTATGGCAATCAGCCGGAATTGCTAGTATCTTTGCAGTGTTGATGTTACTGCACGTCTGGACTTGGTTTATGGTGGGAGTTGTTATGCCTCCAACATACATCTTGCTATGCTTAGCAAGCACTTGTTTATTAACTAATCTCAGCTCAATTATTGTTGCCAGACGCCTTGCAGTAAAGCAGCCTGTAGTAGCACAATAATTTTTGCTTGGCGATGGATGCGATCACTACTAGTTCAAGATAACTTCTCAAATGTCAAAAGTTATTTTGAGCTAGCTTTAATTAAATTTTTGGCAATAGCAATAGATTTAATTTATAAACGAGCTATTGCTCTTGTGTTAGTGTCATTTCTTATCTAAATGCTTTTCTTAATATCTACAATACATCTACAATAAACTTTTCTCTAGTTTAAACAGGTAAATACGTAGTCAAATTAGATACTTTACATAAAATGAAAAAGAGAAATTGACGGTAATAACCGCTTACCAAATTCAATAATGATATGAATTTCTTTTAGTGTAGTCTAAAATACTTTCAGTTTAAATACTTAAGCTTTTTGGTATAGAACTAGAGATAGATGAATAAAGAAAAGCTTAAAGATTAATTTCAGTATATAAGTTTACTGAAATTTCTATGCTCACTTCACTCCAGTCGCTAAAAGATATTTTCTTTTGCCCAGAAGAGTCTGATTTTTATGCTTTTTGCATAGAATCATTAGTATTAAATAAGTGTTCTGCGTTAAAAGCAATAGTTGAATTTGGCTCCGGTGATGGTAGTCCAGTTATTAAATCACTACTGAGAACAAGATTTCCTGGTGTGATACATGGGTTTGAAGTTAATCATTTAGCTTACGAAGCTGCCCAATCAAAAATCGAAGCCTTCGGTTTAGCGAGTCATTACATAATACATAATGCATCTTTTTTTGATGCCGCACACCAAGCCGAGTATTTAATCTCAAATCCACCTTATCTTCCTGCTAAGGATAATAAGATATATCAACCATTTCTGCATGGAGGAATTGATGGAATTACGATTACCCAAAAGCTTTTATCTTTGGCTTACGAAAATGTACTCGTAATGATTTCTAGTTACTCTAATCCTGAAAGCCTCATAGATTACGCGATCACAAGAGGCTACGGTACTGCTGATTTTATAGTTTCACCATTGAAGTTTGGTTACTATAGTTCTGACCCTAAAGTACAACAAAGAATTACTGAGTTAAGAAAAAATAATCAAGCTTTTTACTCCGATAATATTTATATGCTAGCAGGCGTATTGTTTACAAAACAGCAGAAATTAACATCCGATTTATCGAAAGAATTAGTTCAAGTGATGACAGCTTTATAAATCTTTCTGCTATTGAATTAGCCATCAAAATACATCCCCCAACTATCAACAATGTGAGGGACGTAAGTTTATTTATTTAACTTGCAAACGATCCGCTTCTTTTGCTGATCGCACGATTGCAACTCCGGCGCGATCGCCCATAAGTTTTTCTTGGTCGTATCCGAGTAAAAGTTCCCAAGCTTGTTCTGGGTACTTATCAGCTAAAGGTAAAGCAACATCGTCCAACATCCAGCGTCCGTGACGTTCGTCTTCGCGAATGTGCAACTCCCAATAACCCATTGCTGCTTGTGATAAACCCAAACGTTGCGCAGCGGTAAGATAGTTACGATAAGCCGCAGGTCCTGCTACCTCAAAATAAGTTAGCCCGCCATTGTAGCGCAGGAAATAACGCTTGCATTCAGTTACTAAAAAGTTGTGGTTAGCGCAAGCTAGCACTTCCCAAGGCACTAAATCAAAATACGCTTCGGGTTCGGTGTTCATACCAAACTCGGATAGCATTTGAGCAAAATACGTCGAGTGCTTGCGCGATAAGCGACCGTTGCCATATTCTTCGATTAATACCCTAGTGAGTGTTGCTTGGACTTCATTCGCTGCACCACCCAGAATTCTTGACAGGCGGCTTCCTTCAACTAATCCATCAAAAGAACCAATCGCGAGTATCCGGCGATATCCAGCTTCAGTCGTTTGTTCGCGGATATAACGGCTATCTTCAGATGGTGGGGGATCGAGATCGCGCGCACCGCGATTCATTAGCCCTTGCTTGACATCTTCTTGTTGCAGTGCAGCAACATCAATTTGGGCGAGTTCCCATGCTTGCCAAGGTGCTTCGATGCGATCGCGGACACTACGTAAGTAAGCTGAACGTTCGTTCGTATAGTGGCGCAAATCGTCGTACCAAAATAACTTGAGACGGTTAATGCGATACAACACCCGCTGTAAAAAGCGATGCGCGGCTGTATCATTAGAATTGGTGTGATAGGCGTCTTGGATAGCGCGATCGAGCGATGCTTCAAATTGACTGGCAAGTTCGGGTTGGGAAGCCAGATTCTCGTCTAAATTTATCATGTCGAGCAGTGCTATAAATTGCTGCTCGGTGTCAGTGTATACAGTTTGGTTGGTTTGTGTAATCATCGCCGTACGCGGTAATGCTTCGGATAACATTGAACAAGTATCTACAATTGTCCGTAACGATCGCATCGCAATACTCCACTCTAGAGGTAGATCATTGAGGAGACAAGAAAGATGCTAGATTCGCTCTGGAGCAGTTGAGATGACACCAGTGAGTGTAAGTTAAATGAAAGTAGCAATTACAGGAGCCACAGGATTTGTTGGCAGTCGCTTGGTAGAACGCCTCCACGCGCAAGGCGACCAAGTGCTAGTGTTTACGCGCAATTCCACAAGCGCGCAACGAGTTTTTCCCAAGGAAGTTTACTCGAATGTAGAAATTGTCGCATATAGCCCTCGCGAATCAGGTGCTTGGCAAAACGCGATCGCCGGTTGTGATGCGGTTGTCAATCTAGCAGGCGAATCGATCGCCGAAGGACGGTGGACACCTCAACGCAAGCAAGAAATCTTTCAAAGTCGGCAGCTTGGTACACAAAGAATCGTCGAAGCGATCGCTAAAGCAAACCCTAAACCCAAAGTTTTAGTCAATGCTTCTGCGATTGGTTATTATGGCACGAGTGAAACGGAAACTTTTGATGAAACAAGTACATCCGGTAATGATTTTCTTGCCGAAGTTTGTCGTGCCTGGGAAGCGGAAGCACAGAAAGTTTTAGATTATGGAGTTCGCCTAGTTATTTTAAGATTTGGTATTGTCTTAGGCATGGGCGGTGCGATCGCGCGGATGGTGACTCCCTTTAAACTTTTTGCTGGCGGTCCAATCGGTAGCGGTCGTCAGTGGTTTTCCTGGATTCACCGCGACGACGTAGTAAGTTTAATTATTGCCGCAATTCAACGCGAAGACATTCAAGGCGTCCTCAACGCCACTGCGCCTAATCCTGTACGGATGGCAGAATTTTGTCAAACGATGGGAGAAGTGATGAATCGTCCTTCTTGGCTACCAGTACCAGGTTTTGCGATCGAGGCGCTTTTAGGAGATGGTGCAATTGTTGTGCTAGAAGGGCAGAAAGTCTTACCGCAACGCGCACAAGCCTATAATTTTGAGTTTCAGTATCCGAATGTTAAACAAGCCTTAGCAGATATTTTGTCATGAAGCTGAGCGTAATGCTGGTTAACTTTTGGGCTGTTGTCGTAAATTTAACCGCTTGAATATCCAGCCGATTAATCCACTGATGATTGAACCAGCCATAAGGATGCCAATCGCAGGTGTAAATACTGGCTGCCATAGTTTGTACCAAAGATCTAAACCAAGCGGAATATTAAGCGTATGACCAATTACGGCGATCGCGAGCCAAAAAAAGCTAAGTAAAACAAGAAAAAAATCTGCAACTAAGGCAGTATTTAACCAGTAGAGTAGTTTTTCTTTCATTTATTTAGAAATAATCGCACCTTTTTAAGCTATGGGGTAGACAAAACATCTAGCCTATAGCCTCTGGCTTTAATTAAACAACCAGCTTTGTACTCGCTGAAGACTTTTCCAGTCGGGTTTGCGGGTTAAACCATCATTAATACTTTGTTTGACTTCATCACGCATTTCCGAGTCAATCATCATCAATTGCATCGCATAATCGACGTGTTCGCGTACTCCTTTTTGACCTGTTTCTAGCATGGCAACTGCTAGATTAACTCTAGCTTGGGGGTCATGGGGATGTAGTTTTACTGCTTTTTGTGCGGCTTTGTACGCCAAGCTAGGTTTGTTGTTAAGTAGATAAATCCACGCCAAACACGTCCACGCGGCGCTACTTTTTGGAGCGCGATCGCAAATGTCTTGAAAAACCGAAATTAAACTTGCTGGATCTTCACCAGCTTTATAACGTTCTATAGCTGTGTCAAATAAAGAGCTAAGCGTTTCTGTCATTACTGAGTAAGTGAAAATAAACGTACCAAAAAAAACTGGTAATTGGTAATTGGTCAGGGGAAAGCTTCTCTAATACCTATTACCCATTACCTCTTACCGGCGCTAAGGCTTTACAAAATACCAGCTTCATCAAACTCCAAACGATTTACCGCATCCACAAGTTTGGTTAGCGTTGGGGTTGGTAAATTGGAATCCACCACCAATCATCGCATCACTATAGTCGAGCATTAAACCATAGAGGTATAACATACTTTTGCGATCGCAAACAATTTTGAAACCATCGTAATCATACACTTCATCATCGCTACGAATTTTGCTGGGGTCTTCAAAATCCATCAGATAAGACATTCCCGAACAGCCGCCTTGGCGAACACCGACACGCAAACACAAATCTTTTCCTTGGCGATCACGAAGGAATAGTACTTGGCGTAAAGCTGCTTCACTGAGTAGAATACCGCGTTGTTGTGAGGGAACTGCTTGCACCATAAGTCGATTAAACTCCTGAGATTTTTAGCGTAAACTGATGTCAGCTTTTTCGTTTATTTTAACGGTTTAGATACAAAGGTTTGAGGAATTGTACTCTACTCCTTTAAAAGCACTCCAAAGGTTTCTATCCTAGAATTGATGGGTTAAATACAGATAAGCTTTTTGACCCGCAAGCAGGGGAGACTTGTAAAAAGGCTCTTAAGGTCGTGCTTCTCAACCGCATTTTCTGGTTAGCTTGGTTATATGACAATGTCCTTAAATTGCTCTACCCGTCGTCGATTACAAAAATTGCACCAGACTTCTAGTGTCTGGGAAGGTGATCGGCGTCCGTTGTCAACTCACAAACAGAACTTAGAAGCACACGGCGAATGTATCTTGTGGGTAGATGGTTCGCAAGGCGTTGTGAGAGCGATGGACGTTGTTGCGGCTGAAAGTGGTCCAGAAGCTGTTGTTCGTACATTACTGCGCGCAATGGAGCATCCCAACAGTCCAGCTAAACCTGCGCGCCCCCAAAAAATTGTTGTCAGCGATCGCGAATTACAGTTTTTCTTACGTGGTGTCCTGCAAGAACTCGAAATCGTTATCGATTATGTTCCGCAATTACCGCTGATCGAGGAACTTTATCGTGGATTTCAAGACGGTGGCGATGAACATACACCCGATTTACCACCACAGTTTGCCGAACCACTCAGGAAAAAAGCCTTAGAGATTTGGCAAGCCGCGCCTTGGAAATTTCTCGAAGAACATCAGATCATCGCCATCGAGATCAATCAAAGCGATGTTGGCACGCTTTATGCCTCAGTTATGGGAATGTTGGGGATGGAGTATGGAATTTTACTGTATCGTTCGCAAGAATCACTCCGGCGATTTCGCGCTTCGGTTTTGTCGGATGAGGAAGAATCGCCCGAACTTTTAGAAGAAGCTTTTCTGAAGCAGGATTGTTTATTTTTAACGTTTGAGCGAACAACAGACGAAGAAGATGAAGACATCGACATTATCGATTTAGCCGATTTGCCAATTGCCCAAATTCAACCATCATTTGGTAATATTCACCCCCTCGAAGGTTTGCGCGCAGTACTTTATGACGAAGAAGCGACTGCGGTATTTTTGGCGTTAGAAGCCCTCGCACGTTTTATTCGCAGCAAACGCCGTCGATTGAGCGCGGAAACATTTCCCGCTTTGAGTGAGCGCTATCGAATTGCTTTACCGATAAAAGACCAAAACCGCAAAACTATACAAATTGATGTCACTGTTAACACTATGCCAGAGTTGGCCACAGAACTAGAAGAAATGGCAGGTTTTGGCGATGAAGCAGAATTTACCGATGTCGAAGAATTATCAAGCTTAGGGGCGCTTAGAGATGACTTAATTCCAGAGGAATCGTTTCTGAGTCTTGGCGTTGTGTCATGGGATATGGTTGAGCATCTGCGCGCATCTGTGACGCATTTGACCCAATCCGAAGAAATGTCCTCAAGCGGTGATGGATTACCAGTTATTCTCATTCAAACTTCCCGTCCTAAAGCTAAAAATTTAATTGAGACAATTCAAGCAACTGGTGGAATCAAAGGTATCGGGTTTAATCCTGGTACGGATATATTTGGTGGCGATCGCTACGACTTAGGCATTCTGCAAACCGAAAACGGCGAGTTATTTCTCTTTGGTGAGTTTTTAGACGACGATCCCGTTCACATCGCGGCGCGCAAAAAGTGGGATGAACGCTGTAAAAAAACTAAAGGCTACTGTGGTTTAATCATTGCGCGTGGTTTAATGGGTGCTTCGCGCGGACAGCCGCAATTACGCGACATGATGGCATTATTTGAAGCGCGATCGCTTTCACCGCAAGATCTAGGCATTGGCACGCTGCAACTGATGCCACAATTTGAATAAGTTAATCAATAGCCTCGTATAAGTCGAAGTTAGGTTTTTCCTGTAGACTAATGACACTAGCTTTCATTAACTGCTTGTGCTCATAGCAAGGCATTGAATCGAGAATGATGGTTGCACTTAGTACAGCAGAATTGCAAGCGCTTTTTGAGGCTGCAAGTCAACAAGGTGAGAGAATTTATCAGCACTCTGCTTGTGAGTGTCAAGAACTTCTGCCACAAAAATTAGGTAGGGGGGGCGATCGCACGATTGTGCTGCGTCATGGACTCACCATTAGAATTCGTAATGCGTTTCTATGGCAAACAATCCGGCTAGAAAACCCACACGACCAATCGACTCCACTAATTGCTAAATTTCATTTGTCCGGCAACTCCAGAGTTCTTACACCCAATGTCCCAGATGTAAAACCAGATTACGAAGAAATTGCTGGCTATAACTACCTTTACTATTTGCCTAATCTCGTTGAATTTGAAGAATGGTACGCTCAAGAGTCAATTCGACTGGTGATGGTTCTTATCGAGCCTGAAAGTTTGCAAGAATTTGACCCTGGTAGAGATCTACCACAGCCGTTACAAAGGTTGATCGCAGGAGATTTGACTGCACGATTTCATCAGCCGCTGGGTCAAACAACAACTGCGATGCGGCAGATACTGCATCAAGTTTTGCAGTGTCCATATCAAGGCACAATGCAAAAGATGTATTTGGAGAGCAAAGCCTTAGAATTACTCACCTTACAGTTTACGCATTGGTTAGAAGATAGTCAAACACCTCAGAGAGCGCCGCGATTGCGGCACGAAGATATCGAAAGGTTGCATCAAGCGCGAGAAATTCTCATTCAGAACATTGATAATCCCCCATCACTGCTAGCGTTGGCACGGCAAGTTAGGCTGAATGAGTGCAAACTCAAGTGGGGGTTTCGCCAGATCTTTGGCACAACGGTTTTTGGTTATTTGCATGAAGTTCGCATGGAGCGATCGCGTCAACTTTTGGCAACAGGTCAACTCAGTGTGACTGAAGTTGCTTACGCTGTTGGTTACAGCAGTCTTCCCTCGTTTAGTAAAGCGTTTCGTAAACGTTTTGGCAGTAGTCCACTTGCCTACAATTCTCAATTCCGTTTCGGATAAAAAAATCTCCGTCTAGAATAAGACCGCGATTAGCAAAACGCCTTAATATCTAACACGTATCTATTGAGATAAATTCTTGAATGCTTAGTGGGTGAGGCGATCGCGTGAATAGACTAAGAATAATTTGGTTTGCCGGAATAGCATCAATGATTACGATTCAGCCAGTATGGGCTAATGTTCCTTCCTTAGCTAAACCGCAGCAATCAACGCCGATTGCCCCAGCTTCTGTAGTTGAAGTGACAAACGTCCAACTCAAAACCCATGCTGGAATAGAAGTCATTTTGATAACTTCAG
Organism: Chroogloeocystis siderophila 5.2 s.c.1; assembly: GCF_001904655.1. Taxonomy (NCBI): domain Bacteria; kingdom Bacillati; phylum Cyanobacteriota; class Cyanophyceae; order Chroococcidiopsidales; family Chroococcidiopsidaceae; genus Chroogloeocystis; species Chroogloeocystis siderophila. The sequence goes on from NZ_MRCC01000011.1 coordinate 29,970, forward strand.
GACAATTGCCAGTTCCGATAACCTGGACGATTGGTAGTACTCTGATTGCCGATATTCCGAATGCGATATTAACGCTAGGAGATCGCAATGAATTTCAAGCTACCGAACCTACCTCAGCAATCGCGTCAATCCGCGTCACCAACTTACCAACAAAAGGCATTCGCATTGCAATTACTGGAACCGAAGCCCCACCAGTAGCCGAGGTAAGAACCGCACTAGCAGGGTTGGTCGTTAGTGTAGTTTCAGCGCCAACTGAGGACGATTCGATAGAAATTTTGGTGACAGGAGAACAAGAAGACGGCTATTTAGTTCCTAATGCGAGTACAGCAACGCGAACTAATACACCGATTCTCGAAATTCCGCAATCAATTCAAGTAATTCCTCGGCAAGTGTTGGAGGAACAACAGGTAACGCGCTTGGATGAAGCGTTGCAAAATGCGGGTGGAGTTATCTACAACGGCACAGATACATTTAGTGATGTGAATTATAGCATTCGCGGGTTTGGTGGCACTGCTGTGTTACAAGATGGTTTTCGCCAGTATGACTTGGCTGAAATTCCTGAAGTTGCCAATATCGAACAAATTGAAGTATTAAGAGGTCCAGCATCCATTCTTTATGGGGAAATTCAGCCTGGTGGCACAATCAATTTAGTTACCAGACAACCCTTATCTGACCCATTTTACGAAACCGAAATTCAACTTGGTAGCTACAATCTCATTCGTCCTCGGTTTGATATTTCTGGTTTGCTAAACGATAATGCAACTTTGTTGTATCGCTTGAATGCATTGTATTCGCGCCAAGATGGTTTTCGGAATTTTGACCAAGATTTTGAGCAATTTTTTATTTCTCCTGTTTTAACATGGGAGATTAGCGATCGCACTAATCTCACGTTCGATCTCCAGGTTTCAAATCGCGAACGACCACACGATTCTGGTACAGTTGCCTTTGGTAATAGCGTCGTAGACGTACCGCGCAATCGCATTTTCAACGAGCCTGATGACTTTATTCGCCGCAATTTTTTGAGTGTTGGCTACAATCTCAATCATCAGTTGAGCGACAGCTGGTCAATTCGTAATGCTTTTCGCTTCAAAGATGCGAGTGTCTTCTCAGATCGGCTATCTATCCCACTGGAGTTTGATGAAGAAACTGGAATTCTCACGCGAGTTTTTGCATTAGATGATTTTAATTCTCAAAACTACACGCTGCAAACGAATCTTGTCGGTGAATTTGCCACAGGTTCTGTAGAACACACGTTGTTATTTGGAGTTGATTTGAGTCGCACAAACACAAGTCAATATGCGATCGCTAATTTCACTCCATCCCCCATTAATGTTTTTGACCCAGTATACGGTGTAGACCGACCTATTTTGGACACATTGCTATTTGATCGCACATCAGAAACTGACCGTATCGGAATTTATCTACAAGATCAAATTCAGATTGTTGATAATTTCAACTTGCTGCTAGGCTTGCGTTACGACATAGTAGAGCAACGCATTGATAATGTTCCAGCACTATTTTATCCTGATGGCGATACGACTCAAAGCGATAATGCTCTGACTCCACGAGTGGGCATTGTCTACAAACCGATTGAAGACATTGCGCTTTATGCCAGTTATTCGCAATCATTTAATCCCAATACAGGTGTCGCAGCCGACGGTACTGCATTTGAACCTGAACTAGGTGCAGGATTTGAAGTTGGAGTTAAAGCCGAATTTTTAGATGGTAATTTACTGGCTACACTCGCATATTTTGACATTACAAAACAGAACGTGTTAACTGAAGATCCTGATTTTCCTGGTTTGGGAATTTCCATTGCCACAGGCGAACAGCGCAGTCGCGGCTTTGAATTCGATCTGACTGGGCAAATTTTACCAGGATGGAATATTATTGCGTCCTACGCTTATACTGATGCTGCCATCACCCAAGATAATACTATCCCCATTGGCAATCAGTTACCAGGAATTCCACTGCACAACGCTAGCCTCTGGACAACTTATCAGATCCAAAATGGCGATTTTCAAGGATTGGGATTTGGTATTGGGTTGAACTATATTGGGGAACGTCAAGGCGATTTGAGCAATACTTTTGAGGTAGCCAGCTATTTTCTAACCAACGTGGCTGTATTCTATCAACGCGATAATTGGCGCTTGGCGCTCAATTTCAAAAATCTATTTGATGTTGATTATATAGGTAGTACTGGTAATTTTGGCAGCCGCACAAGCGCTGGGCAACCTGGAGAACCATTTACTATGATTGGCTCAATTTCAGTGAGATTTTAAGTTTTGTAAGATTTTGATTTGTAATTTTCATATGGTTGGGAACTGATAATTGTTAATGGAAATCTATCGGTAACTTTCCATTTTCCTCTTTAGGAATGCGTGTAATACATAAATTATGCCTACCTATGCGGCTTCTACTCAAGAGCGAGAGTTATTACATGCGTCACATTCTTAAATTACTGCTACTCGGTTGTGCGCTCTGCGCAACTTCTGCTTGTCATCAGACGCCATCTAATCAAGGCAATGTCTCGGCATCAAATTGCCAAACAGTTCAGCACGAAGTTGGTGAGACTCAAGTTTGCGATCGCCCACAACGAATTGTGGCACTCAATCCTAAGATGTTAGACATCTTACTGTCACTCGATGTGCAGCCAGTCGGTTATGCTGAAGTATTTCCCATTCATCGCGGCGAGTTTGATCGTCCTAGCCAGCAGATTCCTTATTTAGGTAATCGCATCACCCAACCAATCGCAAATCTTGGGGCTAGCAGTGAACCATCTTTAGAGGCGATCGCGCGACTTAAACCCGACTTGATTCTGGGAGACAGCGGGCAAAACAAAGATGAATACGCTCAACTCAGTCAAATTGCCCCGACTCTACTATTTGAATATGTCGGACACGATAAATGGCAAGAACCACTAAGCGCGATCGCTCAGGTATTGGGGCGTGAGCGGCAAGCACAAGCCGTCATTGAAACGCATCGTCAGCAAGTAGAAGCAACTCGTCAAGCGATAGCACCAATTGTTAAAGCATATCCAGAAGTACTTATGTTGGCATCAGAGCAACTTACACAATCACTCGAACTAGTGACATCAGCAGATTTCTGCGGTGGTTTGCTCGAAGACGTAGGATTTCAACTAGTTTCACGATCCAACGAGCAGCCAACCAGCATTGTACAATCAATCTCAGTAGAAGTCTTACCACAACTCGATGCCAATTTAATTTTTATACAGGGACATGATGTTACCAGCTTTAGTCAGATGGGAAGCGTCAAAAATTTAGAAAACAACCAATTGCAAAAAATTCAGCGATCATGGCGTAGTAATACAATCGCGCAGTCCTTGAGTGCGAGTCAGGCAAACCGAGTTTACTTCATTCCAACTTACATTTGCCGAGCTATACCCTCACCTACTGGAGCACAACTAGCGCTCAAGCAACTTCAAGCACAGCTAGTATCGCTTTCAATGCTAGTTAATAGATCTCCTACATGAATCACAGACGTCCTCTTACTCCCTTCGGGTGTTTGTTAGATACTGCAATGCGTTAGCACGTTTTGAATTAAAACTTCTAATGCCTTTGGCACCTTTCTTAGCAAACAATTTCATTATTCAACATTCATGATTCAGAACTCCACAGCGAATTTGTTCGCAATTCATTTTATGCAGGAGGTCTAATCAATAGTAGATTAGTCTTGTGTAGGATTCAATGAATACGTATGACTCGAAATCAAATACAATATCTCTTCTCCTTCAGATTAAAATACGTAAAGATGTGAGCAGGATAGACTAAATGCGCGTTGCCACCTTCCAAGCGGGGTTAGCTGGGCTAGTAACCGCTGTAAATTCGGTAAATGAACCAACAGCATCCACCCCAAAAAACTGCCATAACAAAATTTTTTCTCGCAGGTAGCTACATACAGCAAGATAATATCGATAGTATAGAAGGCGCTACTCTTGCGGGATGCACTGCTGCTCAGGCTTTTTGAAGCGATAGCCGTTATTTCCCAACCCTCAAAGGTTAGTCGTTAAACCACAGCAAACACAAAGGAACATATCAATGCCAGATTGGTTAGAGCATAGCGTGCAGATTGAGGTAGAAGCACCAATTGACCTCGTGTGGAGTTTGTGGTCTGATCTTGAGCAGATGCCTCGGTGGATGAAATGGATTTCATCAGTAAAGATTTTAGAAGATAATCCCGAACTCTCGCGGTGGAAACTTAATACTGGGGGGCTAGAATTCACTTGGTTATCGCGAATCCTGAAAATGGTACCGCAGCAAATTATTCAATGGGAATCGGTGGATGGATTGCCTAACCGTGGTGCGATTCGCTTTTATGATCGCCACAATAGCAGTATTGTGAAACTTTCGGTTTCCTACGCGATTCCTGGAATTCTAGGTAGAATTATGGATAATCTTTTCCTCGGTCGCGCGGTTGAATCGACGATCAAAGCTGATTTAGAACGCTTCCGCGATTATGCACTCCAAGCAAAAGCCGCACAAAAATAAGCTGTTTGCTCGGTTTGGCTCGATGGTTGTAACTAACTTAACAAGTCATAAGCTTGAAAAGATTTATACTTAGCTGTCATTGCTGAAGTTTGCTTGATGAAGTTCCTACGAGGTTATTTTCTTAGCCTTGTCAATCCTCAATTTATGCCAATTGCGCTCAAGGTCGCAGTTGTCATTGGTTCATTGTTGTTTGCGATCAATCATGGTGCAGCTTTTGTCCAAGGACAGATGACACGCGATCGCTGGATTTCGGCAACTCTGACTTACTTAGTTCCCTACTTTGTCAATATCCACGGTCAATATATCAGTAGTTCGAGAAGACTTAAATAAGCCAGCACAAGTAGAAATCACACTTTATCAATTACCACGTCGGATCGCTAAACAGATAAATTGTTAATTCCGCGCACCCAGGCGGAACAGCGGTAATACAAGCACAGATCGTGTCTCCATCTTCTAGTTCTACTTCACAAGCGTGACACGATCCCATCAAACAGCCAGTAGGAATTGTGACTCCAGCCCGTTGCGCAACAGCTAATAAAGGTTCACCAACACTAGCTGTCACCGTTACATTATCTGGTAAAAAACGTATATGAGTTGCCATGATTCTTTAGGACGGCAAAATCTTCGTCAAGTCTAAGTTTGCCTCTACAATTGCAGCAAGCGTATTTAACGTAGTTTCGCGCTGTTTGCGATAGTTAGAAACACCTGTAGGTAAAGATTTTAGACCGCGTTGTTGGCGTAAGCGATTTAACCAAGCACGCCGCCAAGCGCCATTGTCGAAAATACCGTGCAAGTACGTTCCCCAAACTGATTGATAATTATCAACCAAACCCAAACTAGGATCGTCAAATAACGCTTGGTATGTATTAGGATTAGGTGGTGTATTTGGAGTTTCCACGATACGCGATCGCCCTTGATGAATTTCGTAGCCAGCAACAGGTAAGCCTACTTGTGGAAAATTTGATACAACTTGCCGTTGTCGCGCTACTTTTTGCCCTGTAATTACCGTTTGAATCGGCAATAAACTTAATCCCTTAAATCTTCCTGCTTCGCCCTCTACGCCTTCAGGATCAGCGAGAAATTTGCCTAGCATTTGAAAGCCACCACAAATTCCTAATACCGTACCGCCGGCTGCTGCATAGTTTTGAATTGCTTCTGCCATTCCAGTTCGCTGCAAAATTAATAAGTCTGCAATTGTCGTTTTTGAACCTGGAATAATCACCGCATCAGGATGCCCCAATTCTTGCTTTGGGCTAATGTATTTTAGCGAAACACTTGGTTCGGCTTCTAACGGGTCAAAATCGGTAAAGTTAGAAATTCGGGGTAAGCGGATAACGGCGATCTCAAGTTCTCCTTGATTACTGTGTTTGCGTTCGAGTAAGTCTAAAGAGTCTTCAGCCGGAAAGACATCTTCAATCCAGGGAATAACACCTAATACAGGAATCCCCGTGCGTTCTTCCAACCAATGAAGACCTGATTCTAAAAGCGATCGCTGTCCGCGAAATTTATTGATAACGACACCGCGAATTAACGCTCTTTCCTCTGGTTCTAGTAACTCTAAAGTACCTACCACATGCGCAAAAGCACCACCGCGATCAATATCAACAACTAGCAAGGTAGGAGCATTTAAATGCTTTGCGACGCGCATATTTGTCAAGTCGCGGTGTTTAAGGTTAATTTCTGCGGGACTTCCTGCACCTTCACACACCAGCAAATCAAATTCAGCCGCGAGGTGTTGTAATGACTCTGTAATTGCCTGCCATCCTACATCAAAATATTGTTCGTAGTAATCAGTCGCGCTCACTTTGCCTACAGCTTTACCTTTGAGAATGACTTGCGAGGTCATGTTACCCTGCGGCTTGAGCAGAATAGGGTTCATGTCTACTGTCGGCGTGACTCCCGCCGCCCAAGCTTGTACGGCTTGTGCATAACCAATTTCGCCCCCACTCGTGGTGACATAGGAATTTAAAGCCATATTTTGCCCTTTGAAGGGCGCAACCCGCCAGCCACGTCGCGCCAAAATGCGACAAATAGCTGCACTAAGGAGCGATTTTCCAGCGTGGGATGTGGTTCCTACCACCATAATTGCTTTCATAGAGGGCATCTATCTTGAGAAGTTAAAAAGTGAGGTATCAAGTCGGCTGTAGTTATAGCATCAAGTCTCATTTCATATTTTTCCCTTTTCTTGCTCACTTTCAACTATTTGTAAAGCAATACTCGCTTAAAATGGCAGTCGCAGCCAGCGATTCAGCATATTTGACAGACGATCACGACGTGTTGGATTCCACGATTGTTGAGTTTCTTCGACTAACTGCCGACCTAACGGCGTTAAACGAAAACTATCTGTAATTCCCTGTCCGTCAACTTCACGGCGCAGTACTCCAACTTGAATTAACCACATTAAAGCATTTTCTACGGCTAATTCCGATAGCGGACGCTTGGTATAGCCTTGCTGAGTGCCACTCACATTGGCGATCGCATTGGTAGAAACGCTTTGATAGCACATCGTTTCAAATAAATGTCGTTGAAACGGCGAACACGCCAGTGCTACTTTCGCGCGTTCGACTGTTTTTCTTGGATAAAGAACTTTTTTGGGACTGTTGGACTCGGCAATCGACATTTTGTCTTGCTCATTACACTACTTTGTTAGAAATATCGTTAACAATATTTCTTTATGGCTAGCTATCTATTTTAAACAGTAGTTGTGATTCAACGCCGAAATCATCAATTCATCAGTGTAGGCAAGTTAGATTTGCGGTAGAAGTATAAAAAAAGCAGTCAGGGCAGTGCCAATCTAACCAACAGTGCGATCGCTAAAAGGTTTCAGTAAAATTGCGCATGACAAATAGTAGGAGTGTTTTTAAATTTATGTTGTAGCTAAGTTATGTAGACAATGCTACAGAACTATGATTTATTACCTGCTAATTTGCATTGTTTATCAAAGAATCAAGACAGTTATACCTAGCTTCACAAGATGTCGTAACAATCAAATGGCTTCTAATGTGCGATGTTGCTGGATGTCCAAAATTTTGTACGAGAAATACTAAAGCACAAAGATCTTTAGAAAAAGGAATACTGTCTTTTATTTAGCAACAAGAATATTTACATTTTTTAGAGTTGTTTAGAGAACCTTATAAATACCTGCTTTTCTTTTATTGAGGTCTCTAACAACTAAGTTGCAGAGACTTAAAGCGACTCAAAAACTATCTTCAATATAACTAATTTTAGTATATGGATTAAAGCAACTACCAATTTCTAACTTGAGTGTTATGAGTAGTGAGAAATTGGGAATACTCTTTTACAAGAGAACTTTATTAGTCAAACAGATTATGATGCTACACATATTTCAAATACTGCTGAAACAAGCGGCAGTTTAGAAGAGTAAATCAAATAAGGATAACAGTAATTAGATACTCGGCTACAACAAAGTAGTCAAACATTTTAAGAAATGTTTAGCTATTTCTATAAAACTTTTAGATATAATCATGAAAATAAATAAAATCCTGTCACTTATTGGCGTTTTCTTAGTTAGCTTAATAGTGACTGTTAGCTGTTCTTCGACACAACCAGCCTCTAATATTACGAATACTGCTGCAACAGCTACGCCAGTTCAAATGGGTTATAGTGGTTGGCCTGGCTGGTATCCTTGGGCAGTTGCAAATGAGCAAAACTTATTTGCTAAAAATAATGTTCAAGTAAATCTTAGATGGTTTGATGGCTACTTAGATTCTATGAATGCAATGAATGCAGGTCAGTTAGATGCTAATTGTCAAACTTTAGACCAAACAATTAGTTCAGCAGCGAATGGCTCTGACCAAGTTGTTGTTCTAGTTAATGATAACTCAACGGGTAATGATAAAGTTATTGTCCGTGAAGGTATTAATAGTATCGCTGAATTGAAAGGCAAAAAAGTTGCAGCAGAAGAAGGAACTGTAGACCATTTTCTATTACTTTTAGGGATGAAAGAAGCTGGAATAACTCAAGCAGACATTGAGTTTTTTCCGCTAGAGACAGGTGCTGCGGCTGCCGCATTTGCAGCAGGTAGAGTTGATGCAGTAGCAGTATATGCACCTTTTACAACTAAAGCTCTAGAACGTCCTGGAAGTAAAGAATTATTTAGTTCTAAAGATTTTCCTGGAGCAATTCCAGATCATTTAGTTGTCAGTAGAAAGATGATTAATGAGCGTCCTCAAGAAGTACAAGCACTCGTCAACACCTGGTTTGATACTTTAGATTTTATACAGAAAAATCAGGCAAAATCTCTTGAAATTATGGCTCAAAAGGCTGGGGTTTCGGTTGCAGATTATAAAACTTACGATGCTGGTACTACACTTTTCTCTGTTGAACAAAACTTGCAAGCCTTTCAACCAAGAAATGATATGCAATCTTTGCATTATGCAGCTAAAGAGATTAATAAGTTTCTTTTGGAAGCTGACTTGATTAAACGTATTCCCGACTTAAATCGTATATTTGACGATCGTTTCGTTAAAGCTTACGCTGCTTCTCGCAAAGGGCGAGTGTAGTTTTTCCTTAGTGTTGCTAATCTCATTCAGTCAGTAGTTATTAATAAATATATGGCTTACCCTAACAAGTTCAACGCTTTTAAAGGTAAGCCATAATTATTTTTTTATGCAAAATAATATAAATTTGCTCAATAGCCTGGTAACTAACATCACAGTTGCATCCGGTTTGCCACTTTCAGTAATCTATCTCATATATTTGTGTAATAAAGTTTGCAGTATTAACAAGTTAATGCATCTGAAAAAGCTGCTGAAGTCAATAATTTATAACTTTACTCTAGAAAATAATGACCTTACAGTGTGTAAACTTAACCCTTGATATAGCGATCCTATTTGAGTTGTGAAAATTATTTTTTAATAAACCACAAAGGCACATAGACGCCCGTAGGGCGACTTCTCGTAGAGTAGGACACAAAGGAGAGGTTTTTCACGAATGATTTAGGACTGCTATATAAGGAAATAGTACATTTTCGTTTCTTGTGTTTGTCATCTTTAGCAGAAAAATGTTGCGAAGATATATCAATTTGTTGTTACACTGAACTTTTTAACTAAAATCTGAATTATTCTGACCGAGATAAACCTTATGATTAATTATCATTTAAGTAGGAAATTCTCTAAGAAAAATATGCAAATCAAAGCTCAAATTTATACAGTAAAGAATATTACGGTTGCCCTACCGAATTGGTACGTGGTAATATCGACTTCTTTTAGAGGACGATTCTGTACATTTGATAGAAGTCTATAGTGAGTTGGGCTACTGCGATACTGATGATAATTTTTTCTGTAGAGAGCAACTTATAGGAATGTTTTTTGGTTCGAGTAGTCAGTTTAACTATTCTCTTGAAGAAAGAATAGAATTTAGTACAGGCTTGCGCGAAATCAAAGCGATTGATTGCGAGACTTAGTAATTAACCATTTCGTTTTGCCCAGAAGTTTTTGCCAATTCTGCTTCACGCCGTCTAGGAACTTCATACGTCATAAAATCGTATGCCATTTGTGTGTTAGGAAAAATTGCTTGGGCTTCCTGAAGTAAATCTTTTAATTCGATGACGTTTCCTGGCGCATAGCGGGGACTAAAATGCGTCATAATTAACTGTTTAACTTGAGCCGCTAAAGCGACTTGTGCTGCCATTGTTGAGGTAGAGTGGAGGCGTTGAAAAGCAAGTTCTGCATCTTGATGCGAGAAAGTTGCTTCGTGAATGAGGACATCGGCATTTTGAGCTAGGTGGACTGCGCCATCGCAATAGATAGTATCTGTACAATAAGCAATTTTGCGTCCGATTTCTGGTAAACCGCATAGATCAGCGCCGTGAATGGTGCGTCCGTCAAGCAGTGTCACAGTTTCCCCGCGTTTAAGTTGACCGTAAATTCTGCCAGGGGGAATTGCTAGGGCTTTTGCTTTTTCGACATCAAACCTTCCTGGGCGATCTTTTTCGGCTACGCGGTAGCCAAAAGTTGTAATCCGATGTTCTAATCGTTCGCACGTGACAGTAAATTCGTTATCTTCATATACAACACCAGGTTGTACTGTATGGACTTGGATGTTGTATGCTAAGTGAGTCGAAGAATAACGACCACACGCGCGCAAGTATTCGTCTAATTTAGGTGGACCATAGATATCGATTCTTTTTGTGTTGCCAGCCAATCCACAGGTTGCTAAAAGCCCCATTAATCCAAAAATGTGATCCCCGTGTAAATGGGTAATAAAGATCCGTGAAAGTTGGCTGATTTTCAGCTCGCTGCGTAAAATTTGATGTTGCGTACCTTCGCCACAGTCGAACAACCACACTTCGGCTCTTTGCGGTAAACGAAGCGCCACGCTAGAAACATTACGCGATCGCGTGGGGACACCAGAACTTGTTCCTAAAAATGTAATTTGCACGAAAGTGGCAACCTATCTACAGAATTTTGCGACTTCTTTATCTATAGTGGCACGACTAGAGTAGAAAACTCGTTTGTGGGGTCGATTGCTGCAAAAAGCAGTTAATTCGCTTATACTGATGTATTTGAAATTTGATCGTCATCAACCTCTATTTAATCGCCAGAACAAAAAATGTAAGGATGCCAGTATGAAATTTAAACTTCTACGCTTGTTATCGCTTCAAGGGCGCTTCTGGTGGTCAACCTTGTTTTGGCTCGCGTTCATTACTCCCTCAGCGGCAATGGAAATTCGCGTAGCAATTGAACAAGGTGTCGAGCAAGTTAAAGTTGGTAGTTCAACAACGGCGACAATCCGCGATTACAGCAGTGGCAAACCGTTGGGACAACTTGCGGCAATGAATGCCTTTTACGCGCAACCCAATCCTGCTGGCGTTGCCTTAGCGCAGGTAAAATCTTCGGCGATGTGGGTTGAGCCGAGTGGGGATGGCTATGTATTCATTGGCGATCGCTGGTATCGCGGAAAAACCTTGTTAATGCCCACACAACAAGGCGTAACTGCGGTTAACTACGTCGATTTGGAACAGTATCTCTACAGCGTTCTCGGCGGAGAGATGAATGGTAATTGGCATCAAGAAGCTTTAAAAGCCCAAGCCGTTGCGGCGCGTACTTATGCGGTTTACAAGCGAGAAAATGAAAGCAACGGTGTTTATGATGTTGTCAATACGCAAGCATCACAGGTTTACAAGGGTATTGCCAGCGAATCACCTGGTACTCATGCTGCGGTAAATGCCACCACGGGGCAAATCCTCACTCACAATAACAAAGCGATTCTCGCAGCCTTTCATGCGTGTTCGGGCGGTCATACAGAAAACGTTGAAGATGTGTGGTCGCAACCATTACCATACTTACGGGGCGTTGCTGGCTACGATGACAATGTGAATGCCTGTCAGTGGGTAAAGACGGTGACGGGAGCAGAACTGAACCAGAAAATTACTGGAATTGGCACGGTACAAGCTTTAACGCCCGTTTTAAGTCCTTATGGTAGCGTCAAAAGCATGAAATTTATCGGCGATCGCGGTACGCGCGAACTGCGAGGTGATGCTTTACGTACTGCGCTTGGTTTGAGAAGTACGCGCTTTACGATCACAGCCGAACCTTTGGGTTTACGCTTTGATGGTCGTGGTTGGGGTCATGGCTTGGGTATGAGTCAATGGGGAGCGTATAATTTAGCGCAACAGGGTGTTAAGTACCAGCAAATTTTATCGCACTACTATCGCGGTGCTAGCCTGGCTCAGCTAAAACCTTAACCCTAAATCCGATTTAGCCTTGAGGAATATTGTGGTGTGGCAAACACGATCGCATTATTTCTCATTCAGCATCGCTTCAGCATATTCAAGCCAGTTAAGTAATTCTTCGTTTTCTACTAATTTATTGTGGTTGCAATTGACTCATTTGTAGAAACGTCACTTCCCAAACTAATCGTGGTTGTGCGTAGGAGCGTAAGTACTTTTTGGCTTGTTCTAAATATGGTAAAGGTGAGTGTTGTATGTCTCCTGCTAGAAACTGCTGCCAATAAGCGTGTTGTAGGTAATCTATCAACCACAATTGCGCTTCTGTCTCTAAAGTTTTATCAATTTGTCTTGCTAAATCTAAGGCGCTATGCAGCGATCGCGGTGGATGAGTCAGCGCTTTGATGAGTTCAGCAGGAATTGCTTGGAGTTGCTGAATTGCGGCGATTGCATCTCCTGGGCTTCCTTGTGCGATCGCTAATATAGTGGGTGACATCTGCAAATTTTCATCGCTAGCTTGCTGTAAAACTTGCGTCATCTGCTCGCGACTTAGGCGATAAAATGGAATTCGCTGACACCGCGATACTAATGTTGGTAACAACGCTTCCACCGCAGGCGCAATTAAGATGATTGTTGCTAGTCCTGGTTCTTCTAGTGTTTTGAGCAACGCATTCGCTGCGGCTTCTGCGATTGTTTCTGCTTGTTCAATGACAACTAGATTGCGAGATGCTTCTAACGGAGAACGGCTGAGAAATTGCGCGATTTCTCGAACTTGTTCGACGCGAATTATTGGCGGTGCTTTGCGTTTGACTCCAGCATCGGCGGCTTCTGCGGCGGTGAGTCGTTGTCCTTGATGCAGATAAGTTGGTTGCACCCACAATACGTCTGGGTGGTTTCCTAGTTGTACGCGTTGTTTGATTTGGGGATGCTGAGCGACTGGAACATTTGTACAGAAGATTTGCTGAATAAAGCACTGTGCGGTTAAACTACGTCCTACCCCAGGTGAACCAACAAACAAATAAGCTGGCGCAATTCGTTGACGATCAATGGCTTGTGTTAGTAATGCGATCGCTTGTGTTTGTCCGATAACTGGTGCGAAAAAGTTGGACATATATAAAGGTCAGGGGTCAGCGTTAAGATTTAATCTATGTTGGGCTGTTTGCAGTTTTGCTTTCCCAGACGGTAATAATTACGATTTACTCTTGCTTCTAATTTCAGGAAAGCGTTGTAGTAAGATTTGCTGAATTTGTTCTTGTACTTCAGCTACGCTGCGACTAGCATCGACTCGAACAATCCGATTTGGGTGGTTTTGAGCTAATTCAGTGTAACCTTGTTGTACGCGGCGATGAAACTCTATTTTTTCTTGCTCGATGCGATCACCTCCGGCGCTGCGCTCCGCGCAATCACTCGTACTTTGGTACTGTTTTCTGGCGAGACTGATAGCTACATCGATATCTAACCAAATTGTGACATCGCTTTCTAATCCACGTGTGGCAATGGAATTTAATTGCGCAATTAAGCTATGACTTAGACCTCGCCCGTAACCCTGATACGCGACGGTAGAATCAACATAGCGATCGCATAAAATAATGGTTCCATTAGCGAGCTCGGGTTTGAGGACTTCTTCTACGTGTTGGGCGCGGTCTGCTACGTATAATAATAACTCAGTAGAATGATAAATTGGCTGTGTATTTACATTTAACAATAATTGGCGTAGCGCCGTACCTAAATCTGTTCCACCTGGTTCGCGGGTGACGATCACAGATAACGATAATGTTTTTAGCCATTGATGCGATCGCTGTAACTGCGTTGTTTTGCCGCAACCTTCGACACCTTCAAAGACAATCAATCTACCACTCATGCGCTTACTTTACTCTATACAGAAGTCGAAATAAATTTCTCAATGCGCTAGCTTTGTTTTGCTAACCCCTGGTATTGGCAATCTGTCGTATATCATAGAATCGACGCGCGTTTTCCCAGCGAGGAGTATTTATGGCTCGCTATACCAGCTGGTTCACTGTTGAAGTTCCACCTACACGTTTACAGCAGTTACTGATTGAGGTTTTGCAAACTTGCAATCTTGATATTGTATACCACACAAGCGACTACATCATGGCGCAGGAAATTCCTGGCAAAACTCCTTTCGCTCGATTGGTCGTTGTCGAAGTACTTATAGATAAAACAATGAATTCAACCACAGAAACGCGGATCAACATTGTCGTTAAAAACGAAGAATTACCGCTACAAATGAATAACCATTGCTACCAAATGTTTCAACAAGTAAATCAGGCGATCGCCGATAATCATCAGTGGCAGCTAATCGAAAGTATTTGTGGGTGAACTAATAATTTATAAAAATTAAGCCCGCCGATTTGGGGGCTTACGAAAATATGTTCGTTAATTCTTATGCTGGTCTTGCTAGAGTCTACAGTCGAAGGATGCTTGTCGCTAGTATTGTTTAGTCTTCAAACTCTGGCATCATATTCGGACCAATCAAAGTTACATCATACTCGTCCAAGGGACCAGAAGGCATTGTGTCTCTGCTCAATAGGTAATAAATTGCTCGAACTTGAGGACCAAACACAATTTCATCTTCATTTTTGAGGTCGTGTGCAGGAATTTTCCGACCATTAATCAGTAATCCATTGGCACTAGGTTTTCCTTTATAGTCGCCGTCAATAATACGATAGTAAAAGCTGCCATCTTCGCGTGGTAATCTGACCAGCGTTGCGTGACGACGAGAAACAAACTGCGAAAACAAACGGATATCGCAGCGCGCGTCTCTGCCGATAGAGTACACAGGAGCGTCTAAACTAAATTCTTTACGTCCCTGATCGTCTTCAACAATCAGTATGTGGTTCTGATTAGGTTGTAAAGCCATTGAAGCATCGGTTAGTAAAATCACTGAATCAATCTGTTCGTTTCGCTTTGGTCATACCAGCTGGGAATCGCTATCAAAAAGCGCGATTTCTGCTGAGATTATTGAATTAGCTTAACTTAGCTTGATTGTACTTTACATTTAAATGTCTCCTCTATCAAATCTAGTATCATTTCACTAAATGACAATGACAAATAAGTTCTCCTTACCTTTCTGCTTCCTCTGCTGCTCATTTTGCGTAACTTTAAAGTGGAACAATATAAGGTAGCCTTTAATATTCATCACCAGTAACTTACGATCTATTGCAGTTTAGTTACATAAAGTAACACTCTGAGCGTCTACTATTTTGCCTAGAGTAATTACGTATAGGGAAGCATTGAATTTGATAAGTATAAGCGTTTTAAACGCCTGCTGGAGTCTTCATTTCTGTTTGGTGAAAGCGGCGCAACAACAAAGAATTGGTAACGACACTGATTGAGCTAAGTGCCATGAATGCACCCGCTGCTGCTGGACTGAGAACAAAACCAAAACTCGGTAGCAAAACACCAGCTGCAATCGGAATTCCTAGTGTGTTGTAGGCGAATGCCCAAAATAAGTTTTGGCGAATTTTATTGAAGGTCGCACGGCTTAACTTGATCGCAACGACAACATCGGTTAAGCGATCGCGCATCAGGACAATTTCTGCGGTTTCCATCGCAACGTCCGTGCCAGTTTTTAAGGCAATTCCGACCTCAGCTTGTGATAAGGCAGGAGCATCATTAATACCATCACCTACCATCGCCACGAGATGATTTTGCGATTGTAGTTGTTGAATGGCGGCTGCTTTACCACTAGGACGCACGCCTGCAAGGATGTGGTGTGGTTCGATGGCGAGTTGTAGCGCGATCGCCGCCGCGACTTCTTGTCGATCCCCAGTTAAGAGCATGACTTGTAGACCGATTTGCCGCAAGCTATCTACCGTAGCTTTTGCGTCTGCTCTGAGCGTATCTGTCAGCGCAATTAATCCTACTAATGCACTTTCTACTGCTACATAGATGACAGTTTTACCGTTACTGAGCAGCGATTGACTCAGTTGTTGTGCAGCATCATCAATCGTAATCGAGTGCTGTTTGAGCCATTCCTGATTACCCAGCAACACCTGAGTATGACCTGCAACTACGGCTGATACTCCTAATCCTGGTTCCATGTCGAAGTTATGGGCATCGAGAATTGGCAAATTTTGCTGTTGTGCAGCTTGTCTGATCGCGGTAGCTACAGGATGCGCGTTGCCACTTTCTGCGGCTGCGGCTAGTTGTAGCAGGTACTGAGTATCAGATATAGCTTCTTCGCGGCAGATTTCTGTCAAGGCGATGCAATCGCTGACGTGCAAAAGTCCAGTTGTGAGCGTACCAGTTTTATCAAAAACTACTGCACTTAATTGATGTACTCTTTGCAAGACATCGCCACCTTTGATCAATAACCCACGTTCTGCACCTACTCCTGTACCGACAAGAATCGCGGTAGGTGTCGCTAGTCCTAAAGCACACGGACACGCAACAACCATCACGGCGATCGCAAGTTTTAAACTGAGTAACAGCGGCGAATAAATTGTCGTTTGGACATGATGCGGCTGATGTAGTGAGTTATGTCCTAAGTGGACAAGGTGATGCGGCTGCGTGACGACATCAGACCAGATATGAGTCCCAATAAAATACCAAAACACAAAAGTCAATACCGCAGCGGTTAACACGCCGTAGGTAAAATATCCTGCTACTGTATCTGCTAATTTTTGAACGGGTGCTTTGCGCGTTTGCGCGGCTTCTACTAAAGCGACAATCTGGGCTAGCGTCGTATCTTTCCCTGTACGCGTTGCTCGTAGTGAAATTGTTCCTAGTTGATTTATTGTCCCTGCGGCTACAAGATCTCCAGGGTGCTTTGTCACTGGCATGGCTTCCCCAGTGAGCATTGATTCATCTACCGTTGTCTTCCCTGCAACGATTTCACCATCAACGGGGATTTTTTCACCTGGTAGAACTTGTAACCATTCGCCTACGCGCACGCGATCAGCAGGAATTTCTACACTTTCGCATCCTGAAGAAACTGTGGTTGTGGGCTCGGCTATTAAACGCGCAACTTGCGGTTGCAGCGCTAGTAATTCACGAAAAGCAGATGCTGCACGTCCTCGCGCTTGTTGTTCTAATGTTCTTCCGAGTAAGATAAAGCCCAACAGCATCACGGGTTCGTCAAAAAAGCAGTCCCAACCGAGTTGTGGAAACAAAAGTGCTACTAAACTTGCGGTGTAAGCCGTCAGCGTTCCCAATCCCACTAAGGTATTCATGTTGGGTGCATTGCGCCGCAATCCCCGCCAGCCATCAAGTAAAATTGGGCGTCCTGGTCCGAGTAAGGTGGTACTTGCGAGTCCAAAGTGCAGCCAAATATTGTGCAACATCGGCGGTGCAGGCAAACCCCACTCGCTGAAATGTCCCAAGCTAGACAATACAAGCAAAACGCCAGCAACAACTAACTGTCTAAATGCTGATTGCATTTCATGACGGTGTTTTGCTGGCTCTACACTACTAGAAACAGTAGCTTCTCCCTGTGCATAACGTGGTTGGGTAGGGAACCCAGCAGCGGTTAAATTCTCTGCGAGTTCGGCGGCATCTACAGCACCTGCGGTACACTCAACAACGGCAACTTCTGTAACCAAGTTTACACACGCAGAAAGTACGCTCTCATTTTTTGTTAACTGACTTTCGACAACCTTAACACAGCCAGCACACTTCATCCCTTGAATGTCTAGTGTGATTGTTTCTGTGGGTTGATTGATACTACTCGGTACAGACTGCGGTGACTCGGTTTTTGGGACAAGTTGCATAAATTCAGGGCTGCGACACCTCAACACATAACTACTGTAGCGTTTAGGTACAAAGCGATGGTAGTGCGGCTAAGAATTTAGGAAATTCGTAGTAGTTCTACATCAAAGACGAGGGTGGCGTTGGGAGGAATTACTCCACCTGCACCACGCGCCCCGTAACCAAGTTCAGGAGGAATAATTAACTGGCGACGTCCGCCGACTTTCATCGTGCTAATTCCTTCGTCCCAACCTTTGATGACTTGTCCTGCACCGAGTTTAAAGTCAAAGGGACGATTGCGATCGCGCGAACTATCGAACTTCGTTCCGTTTTCTAAAGTTCCGGTGTAGTGGACATAAACTCTTTGCCCAGCTTTTGGAGTTGCGCCATCACCTTCTTGGATATCAATGTATTTCAGTCCAGAGGGCGTTGTTATAGCCTTTTCATCAGACATCATGTTACTAAGTAAAGTATTTTCTGTAGTGGCGTTGCTGGGTGCAACAACCTCATTTGCTGGTTGATTTGGCGTGAGTTGTTCGGCAATTGCAAAGTCGGGTTGTTGACTGCTAAACTGCGCGACTACCAGTACAATGACGCAAGCGATGACAACACCTAAACTAATTAAAATTTCTCTCAAAATTTAGTTCTCCCTCAAGACAATAAATTGAGCGACTTCACGTGTTCTAGTTTATGTCAAAAGCGATTCTTTGTTAGCTAAACCACAGTAGTTACATTCCCCGCCACAATTTATTTTCTAAATCGCGTACCTGGCGCTCAAGACGGTCAATGCGCCCGCGCAATTCATCCATTTCTGCTTGGCGGGGTACACCCAAGTCTTGCAGCATATTGCGCATTTGACGCTGCATTTGCACTTCAAAATTACCTTGTTCTGATTTAAGTTGGTGCATCAAGTTGTCAATAAACTCTTTCGCTTGATCCGGCTGAAGCTTGCCGTCCTTGACTAGTTCATCACTTACTTCCCGCAGCTTTTCGGCTACCAATGACGTTGTGCCTATACCAACCATTAATAGCTGTTTAATCCAGTTGTTGCTTTCCATGCTATCTTGCGGATATTTAATCAATAAAGACGAAATCAAAAATCAGGGTTAGGAATGAGTCGCCACAAGAACATAACTCTGATACTACTGTATACCGTGTTATGGCATAGAATTGCGGTTGCTAAAGCTATGCTTGAAGCGTAAACCCTAAGTGCCCTGTAGTTCTATTGTGGCAAATTTACAGCTTTGCCTATAGCTACTGCAAGATAGAAAATCGCTAAGATGGTTATTGAGTTGCTTAAGTGTAAAGTAGATCCAAATTTGCGCGAACAATATTTGCAATTAGATGCAGAAGTTTGGACGAAAGCGCTGGCTGAGTGTCCTGGATTTCTAGGAAAAGAAGTTTGGCTGAATCCACACGAAGCATCAGAAGTTATTTTAGTGATTCGCTGGGCGACGAAAGAACAATGGAAAGCTATCTCTGACGAGTTTCTAAATCGGATAGAACAACTATTTTTGCAACAAATGGGTCGCACTTATAAAATTGTCGAGTCAGCAGAGTACCAAGTTTATGGCGATCGCTTATCTTCTTAGTTGACATTAACTTTAACTTTACTGTTATCAATGCCACATTGTCCTCGTTGTCATCAATCGGTTGATGCACAAGCTGTGACTTGTCCTTATTGCCGTACTCCACTCAAAGCTTACGGACATCCAGGAATCCCCCTACATCGCGCTACTGGTGATACGTACTTGTGCGATCGCTGTACTTATCACTTAGACGATACGTGTAATTTTCCGCAGCGTCCCTATGCCAAAGAGTGTACGCTCTATCAAGATGTCACACAAGCTCAATTGCGCGCATCACAGCAGTCTTACAAAAGCAGCTTGCGTGCAAATTTCCGTAGCTGGCTTCAACAATATCAGTTTTGGCTATTAATCCTCGGTTTACTCTTACTGAGTTTTTTGATTGTCTTGTAAAGTGGTATGAGGTCAAGAGTAATTAGATTAAGCAATTCACTCGTCCCTCATAATGATCTCCCGAATCTTCTCGGCGGTAGCAGGTGCGAGTAAAACGCCGTTGCGGTAGTGTCCTGTCGCGAGGAGAATGTTGTCAAAACCTGGCACGTGGCGAATGATAGGCGCCGGTTGTCCTTCGGGGCGTGGGCGTAATCCTGACCAAGTGCGGATAATTTTGGCTTGGGCTAAAGCCGGACAAAATGCGATCGCTTGCTGTTTAACTTTTTCTAATTGCGTAGCATCTGCGACTACCTGTCCGTTTGCAGAAAATTCTACTGTCGCACCAACCCAGTAATCTGTAATTGGTTGACTGCTAAGACAAGGAACAATATGAACGTCATCGCCTGTAATAACAGGTTGAAAATGGGGATTGCCTAAAGGTTGATTGACCCGCATATGAATCGCTTGACCGAGTACAGGTTTAATTTCTACGGCTAGCGTTGATTGTGCTTGCTGCGTAGGTGCAAATGTGAGTGCTATGTGAGTGCGATCGCGAGAAGTAGATTCTTGTCGCCATTGCAACGGTGTTGAACCAGTACCGGCGGCGATGACTAACCAATCAACATCTTTGATTTTTTCGGATAATTGAGCGTTCTCGATTTGGAGATACATCCGTTGATCGGCGTTATCGAGATAATAACCTGTGGCTGTGACTCCAAAATGAAATTGAACTCCTTTGTGCTTTGCGGCTTCTACTAAAGCTAACGTCAGCGCTACGGGGTCAACTTGTCGATCTTGCGGTGAGTAAATTGCTGCTACTATTTTTTCACCATTAAGCTGCGGACAGCGCGATTGTAATTGTGCAGCGTTCCAAATTTCTAATTGCCATTCTTGTGCTGAACGAACTGCGGCTAATTTTTCCCAAGCTGCTAAATCTTCTTGAAAACAAAGCATCAATATGCCTTGTCGATTGAAGGGAATCCGCCGCCTAATAGCCGCTTCTAGCTCTGGAATGAGGGTTTCATAGCGTTTGATACTCGCAGCGCGCATCTGCCAGGCATTACCCTTAATTTTGTGGCTAATGGCTCCCATTAATACCCCCAGCGCTGCCCCTGTTGCTGCTTGGGCGGGTGGTTGTTGATCGATCACGGTAACTTCTAGCCCAGATAAACTGAGTTCGTAGGCGATCGCCGCCCCGACAACACCACAGCCAATAACTAGTACATGACTCATGATTTGAGCGAGAATGTTTGAGTCGAGGAGCAGAGGAGCTTGAGAGAGTTACTTGTAAAGAGTGTTGAGTTACTAAGTTATTTTCTAATGCCTCTAGCACCTTTGTTCGCGAACAATTCAAAACGTGCTAACGCACCGCTACGCTTTCCAAAATTCAAAACTCATCACTATTTCCTCGCTCCTCGCCCCTCGTTAATTACGCTTCACTTTCTTGCGTTGGTGTTGATTTGGGAATCAACTGCAAAAAGCCATCGATATCTGCTAAGGCTTCGCGGTAGTTAAGTGTTGCTTTTTGATAATCAGCGGCTTCTGCGGCTTGCTCAATTTTGACTAAATTATCAAACAAGTCGCGAGTATATGCCCTTGCTTGTGATTGGTCTTGCGGTAGAAGATTGCGAGTGACGTAAGTCATTTTGAGTCGCATTTCCCCAACAGGACCGTGAATGAAGTTGCTGACATCGATCCAATCGCGACGTTTGATTAATGTGATGAGTTCGTTATTCATGCGATCACGTAACGCAACAATGTCAGGAACATATTGCTGAATTTGCTCTATCTGCGCCGCCGTATAGGTTGGAGGTGCTTTTGCAACGCTGGGGCTACTACAACTAACAAGAAACGTTGTCACGATAACTAAAATCAATGACAGAATTGACCGATAACGCGCCATAATCTGACTATACTTTTGTCTGCTGATGAACAGTGTCATTTTAGATCGCTGGTGGCAAGAATCAATTGCTATTGTCTTGCGCAAATGAAATTTTCGTCTCCTACTGCGAGAGGGATGTTCTCAGGACACGTGCGGCTCGTTGGGATTCAAAGTTTTAAGTGTAAATATCTGTTAACGGCTGTGGCGCGATCGCGTTGAGAGCAGCGATTGCAAAATTGATAAAGTATTGTTAAGCTGGAATACCAATACAGTAAGCTTTCTAGCGGTTTTCTGTCGTCTTTTTCACTACACTAGACTCAAAATCCAGGAGAGTTCCCGCGTGAACGCAGCTGAGCAAGCAACTAATTTGGAACTTACCAGTAAAATTGCTACAGTCGTTAATCTTTTTAAATCAGAGTTTCCTGACGCTAGGTCTGACCTCAAACCGTGGACTAACGATCCTGATACTAGAGAATTAGTCGATCCGGATTCAATCGATATTGGCTTTCACTTTCCTGGTGTCAGTCGGTCGTTGCAAAGTCGCAGCATTTTGGTACAAATCCGCTTTCACGAAGATCCTTTAAACGGCGATCGCGCTTGTATCGGCGTTGAAGCCGCAGGTTTTGACCATCGTGGTAAGCAGTGGCGTCTTTCTACCGTGGAAAACTGGAGTTTTGTTGGTGTTGTTCAACCTTCGCCTGAAGTTGGAGAAAAGTTAAAATCGTTTTGCCGCGAAATTATCCGCGTATTTAATCAGCCCACAGCACCAGAGTAGTCATTGATCACAAGTAGCTTCAAGGAATTCTCTAATCTTGCTTAATTGCTTGCAGACTGACTTTTACATTCACTACAGTAAGGTGAGTTATAGGTGTTCTGACGTTTACCAAATAGCGTGTAGCGGTTATCGCGGACTTGTTCGTAAATGCGATCGCCTACCCACTTGACGCCTGGTAATCCGCGATAAGCTTCAACAAAAAGATTACCCATCGGTAACACACGCCCAATTTCTTCGATGGCTGCTGTACCTTGCCAACGACGTTCAGGTGCATCAGCATCAAGTAAAATCACACCTAACTCGCAATCTTGTGGTGTAATTTCCCAGGGTGCAAGCGTCGCTTGGTCTTGCATGGGGACGTAACGAAATATTTGTCCTTTATCAAAGCTCTCAAGTAATCGGACAAAAGTCACGCAAAGATTGCAATTGCCGTCGTAGATAACGTGGTAATTCATGAAAACAATTTTCTGTATATGTGGTTACATTTATATTTTTAAGCTTATTTTGCTTGTTGTGTAAATCATGCTAAGGGGGACTTATTACTTGTAGGCGATCGCACAAACTGAATTTTCCCTTTTTAATATTAGTTTAAAGAGATATTTAATATTAAATATCTCTTTAAATAACACTATCTGAAAAGTAAGTGCCTTACTTTTAGGTGCGTACTTACTATTTTTATCTTTTTTGTTTAATATAGTAATAGAAAACGGGCAGTAATAATTTTTTCTAAATAAATTATTCAGCGAAGAGCATTAAAGTGTTTTAGTTATTTTAGTATTGTATAAACCTCAATAAAAATTAACTAATCTAATAATTAGCTATCTATATAGTTACGAAAAAGCTTGCAGGAGAAAACTCGAGGAGGTAAAAATATGACGCACACAGCTACCAACATTATTCATGATAGAAATGCTCGTGGTCGCACGCGAATGGGCTGGTTAGATAGTTACCATACTTTTTCCTTTGGAAGTTTCTACGATCCAGCGCGGATGGGATTTCGTGCTTTACGAGTTATTAACGACGATCGCGTTGTTCCTGGTGCTGGTTTTCCGATGCACAGTCACCGCGATATGGAAATTTTTACTTATGTTCTAGAAGGTGCATTAGAACATCAAGACAGCTTAGGTAACGGCGCGATTATTTCTCCAGGAGAAGCACAAATCATGAGTGCAGGTACTGGAATAACTCACAGCGAGTTTAATCCATCAACAACTGAACCTGTACACTTTTTACAAATTTGGATTATTCCTGATACACAAGGGGTACAACCTAGATATGAGCAAAAAGCATTTCCTCTAGAACAACGACGCGGTAACTTACGTTTAATTGCTGCTAAAGATGGACGTAATAATGCGGTGACAATTCATCAAGATGTTGATTTGTATACGTCTGTTCTAGAAAAAGGTGATGTTTTGAATTATCACCTCAAACCAAACCGTTATGCTTGGTTGCAAGTTGCGCAAGGAATTGTATCTCTTAACGATCAGGAACTTCGTGCAGGAGATGGAGTACAAATGTACGAAGGAGACTTAGAAATTAGCACTGATATTGGTGGAGAGATTTTGTTGTTTGATCTTGCGTAATTTACAGTGAGGTCGCACTTGAAAAATTAGCTATTAGCTTGCTCTGCCATGCTATAATACTATCTATTTAATTGATTTTAGGGTGAGTATTTGCTCACCCTATTTAGTATTAATGGGGGAACAAAATGCGAATAATCGCTAAAAATAATTATGTAATTACAGCTATAATTACTTTCATAGTTGAACCCGAACGTCAACAGAAACTCATTGATACTATACATAGTTGAATTTATTGAGACTACAGTAAAGTATCAATCTTTTAAGTAAATATTAGTAAGGTTTAGCCAAAAATAAGTTTCATTTATATCAGGTAGTCTATACTCAATCTACTCGTAGTTATTAAAATAACTCTACTTAAACGAGGTAAGCATTATGCAAGTAAGTTCGGCTTATACAAGACTTCTTGTTTCAGATCTCAAAGCTTGTTTTTTCTTCTACAAGGATGTTATGGAATTTCCCGTCAAAGTAGAAGATGAAAAAAAGTGGTTATGCTGGGTTTCAAGTTGGTGGAATGAAGCTGAGTTTATTTAGACGGCAAGAAATGGCAGAAATTATTAGAAAAATTGATAAACCAACTCATGCAGAATGCCAAGATAAAGTAGCTTTAATTTTTACTGTACATGATGTTGAACAAGAGTATCATTGTTTACTGCACAAAAATATTAACCTTGTGATTGAACCTCTGACTAATATAGATTACAGGATTAAAACAGCGTACTTTAGAGACCCTGATGGTAATTTGATTGGGTTGTATCAATTTTTAGACTAGATAATATTTGAAACGTTGTCATGACATGAGTACATCTGAGCAGTTTAATATTGAAGAAATAAAAGCGATCGCACTAAAGTCTTAAGCGATGGAATTTTTGCGATCGTTATTACTTGTTTTAGAACTTAGAGTTACAAATCTTTTAGATAACTTAGCAACAAACGAAATTCCCAGATTTATCCATCTGCTGCCTAAATTTATTAGCTACATCTTTCTGAGTATTCGCGAATTTGCAAGAGCAATGATGGCGGAAGAACAAGATTTATAAATATTGGTCAATATCAACTTTGGCACGGGCGTAGTGAATTCGTAGCACAAGCCCCAAAGTTATTTGCTTTATTATCCAGTAAAACGCTGTGATAATAACGAAGATGATAAATACAACAAACAGAGGACGTCGCTCAGTTAAATCATTGACAGTTTTGAGTAGAACGTTACCAGGTTCTGTGACTAAATCCCAACTGTTAAAGCGACGAAATCTACCAAGATAAACCCCAACAGCACACAACATATGTGCGATTAATTCTGCCCAAACGACAAATTGCCTTGCACCCAGACGTCTTAAGTAATATCCTTGATTAATCAAAGCAACGACATAAGCCTCAAATCCAATGAGCATCGCAAATAGATGCACAGGAATAACAAACAGCGTAATTATCCATGGGGATAAACCAGGGCGTATCCCGCGAATGAGATGGATAATATCGGTAAGTACGTAAGGCGCGTTGGGCAAAAAAGCTACGAAGACAACAAAAACTATCCACCATAGTAGAGAACGAGAACGTGTTTTGCGGCGAAATAACCAAAAGCTAAGCGCTAAAGGAATAAAAGCCAAAAACAAGTTCCACAGAATCCAGCCACTGTAGATTGCATCAAAAGCGCGTACTAGCTGCGTAGATAATTCGGTAAATACCCTGGCGGCAAAAATGCGATCCATTTTAGCTGTAATACTCTTATCTTGCTCTTCTTAGATTAACCTCTGTTTAAGATGGTTCCATCAAACAAGATGAAGTTATTAAGCAAAGATAAAGTCGCGTGTAAAACTAACGTTGGTAGAATCTTGCACTACGCCGATCGCATCATTGCCGAAGAAAATGGCGGTATCAAGTGCCGCATTGCCAAACCAGTTTCCGGATTGTAGCGAGTATTGGCTAGAAGTTCCCCTTACTTGAATATAATCATACCGCCAATCAAAATCGGTAATCCGAGCAAAGCCATCTCCTCGATAAAAGACATTAGAAGTGTCACCTAACACAAAGGTATCTGTACCTGTGCCCCCAGTCAAAACATCAAATTCTGTACTACCGCTGTAACCGACGAGAACATCGTTACCCGCGCCGCCATTCAGCGTGTCAGAACCGCCACCACCGAACAAGTAATCATTACCATTCCTACCTGAAAGATTATTGGCAACGCTGTTACCGATTAGAGTATCGTTTCCCGCCCCTCCGATGGCATTTTCCATAGTGACTCTATAGGCGATCGCTAAATTACCATTAGCTCGACTACTACTGTTATTGGAGAAACGTCCAATCGAACTAAAGCTTCCAGGATTAAGGTTAATCGTTGCAGCTAGAGATTGATTCGCAGCACTAATCGTATCGTTACCGCCAGCATCCCAGATTGTTTGTATAAAAGCTTGATTAGCGTTCCATGAATAAGTGTTATTGCCAGTACGAGTATTATTATTAGCACCGTAGAGAGCCTGAATTGCTGCAATGTCGTAAAGCATTGGTGTTTGAGGATGAATCCCACTACCTGGATGCCTGTTGTACGACATCACTGTATACTTGTTGTTATCTTCTTGTGCGGGTAGATAAGGACCTTGACTACCTCCTCCACCTGCATTGTAGTTACCTGGATGTTTTAGCCCTAGTGCATGACCGATTTCATGAACCATGGTCGCAAATCCAAAAGAGCCATTGGTTTGAGTGTCATTAAAAGAGTCAGAATTATTAAGCCAGACATCTCCTCCCAAGGGATTGTTGTCTGGCAAGTAAGCGTGAGCGCTTTTATTATTTCCTAAATTTGCTGTGCCAAACCGAATGATTCCACCCGCACCTGCATCAGATACTTCGACAAATCTGAGTCCTGAAATTTCACTGAAAAGCTGTAAGGCTCTACGTGCTGCGTTGGCTTGCGTTGTATTAAAAGGAACAAATTTGTTGCGCTCTGGATAGTTCCACGGATAATAGCTTGGGACTGATGTCATGAAACTATAACTTATTGTCGAACCAACCCAGTAATTCGCTGGGGTAGGTAGTAGTGCATCGATGTAGTAAACCCCTGTATTTGCTTGCGGTGTTAATCCTCCGTTTGTTGGTGTTGTGGTTTGATTTAGACTGTCGTTATTGAAATCACTGGAAAAACCACAGCACGCAGAACAGCCACAGCACTGTGGTTGAGTTGACAATTGTGATGTTGGTAGATCGTTACCAATCCACCCAAAGTTTTGCCCCAAATCAAACTTCTTTGCATTACTTATCGCTGAAGCTATTTTTTCAGTGTTAACAAGCTTGCTGCTTTCAATATCTGGCAGTATAAGAAGTTCCTTTTCTTTAACCGAATCGACAAAATCGTTTGAAATGATTTGCTGAAGCGATTTACCGGCAGTTTCTATTAACGATGACGCTACTGATGTAAATTCTGTAATAGTAGGCACGATTTCTAGCAGAGTGTCGCTAGCAAATTCGCTGTAATTTAAAAGGTTGTCTTGGTTCAAATCATATTCATCAGAAATTAGATCAGGATATTCTGTAGTTTTTGAAACAGTTGTCATAATTTTGTCAGTAGAAGTTATGAATAAGTGTTTATTAAGCCGCGTCGGGCTGTGACCTAGCTTGTATAAGTTCAGAATAAATGAGTGACTTTTGCGGCGTATTGCCTTTTTGTGCAAATTTATTTACCAACAATAGTTAATTTTTCTTCACGTACAGCGAGATTGCAAAAAGTTATAGTCGTCACATTGAGTAGTTAGGCACTCATAGCCATCAACAATGACCCATTAGCAATTAGTAACCCCAAATAGAGGCTCATAAGTCAAACTATTTTTGTGAATAACAACTTTGAGTAGCAGTGTTTTCAGCTACAGTATCCGCGCTGCTAGTAGTCAAAAATGGTGATTTAGACAACAGTAAGTTACTTTCGCTTACTACTGTTGGTTGCGATTAAGATATGAAACCTCGGATTATTGTCTGCGGCCTAGAACGCACGGGCTACAAAATCTTTTGTTTACTTAGGCAACAAGGAGCAAGTGTCGTAGGAATTCATCACCAGCCGATTCCTAAAGAAGAAACGATCATCGTCGGCGATCTTCAGGCTGCGGCGACTTTACAAGCGGCAAGCATTGAAACGGCGCAAACACTGGTACTAGCAAACAGTGATGATGCGCTGAATTTGGCAATTCTAATTCAAGCACGCGTACTTAATCCTCGAATTCGGATTATCAATCGCTTATTTAATGCCAACTTAGGCGATCGCCTCGACCACACCTTGCCGGATCACGTTAGTATGAGTGTTTCAGGTTTAGCCGCACCGGTATTTTACTTTGCCGCGCTTGGAAATCGCGCGATCGGGCAACTCAAACTATTTAATCAAACATGGCCTATTCAAGAAGAATACATTCATGAAAATCATCCCTGGCGCGGGCGACTGTTGAGTGATTTATGGGACGATCGCACGCGGATGTTGATTTACTATCTACCAGTATGTGGAGAAATTGATCTTGTTTGTGCAGTCAGTTCAGGACAACAGTTGCAAGTTGGCGATCGCCTGATCGTTGGTACCCAACCAAGTATCCGCACAATGCGTAAATCAGCGCTGTCTAAACTGCTGAAAGTCATTACTAACCTACGTCAATTTCGCCAGCACGGGCAATCGTTAATGGTTGTGACGTTAGTTCTGCTGATCACTATTTTTACTGCGACGCTCACTTATATTTGTTTTGATTTAAACACTTCGATTATTGATGCTTTATATTTTTCGGTTGGGATGATTACAGGTGCTGGCGGTAAAGAAGAAGTTGTCGAAAAAGCGTCAGACAGCATCAAAGTCTTTACCGCGTTTATGATGTTAATTGGCGCAGGTATTATTGGAATTTGCTATGCGTTACTCAACGATTTTGTTTTGGGTACGCGCTTCAAACAGTTTTGGGATGCGGCACGAGTTCCGCAACGCCATCATTATATTGTCTGCGGATTAGGTGGCATGGGCGTGCAAGTTGTTCAACAATTCCATGTGAGTGGACACGAAGTCGTCGTTATTGAACGCGATCATAATAACAGATTTCTCAATACTGCCCGTGGATTAGGTGTCCCAGTGATTCAAGGTGATGCGAGTTTACCGGAAACATTACAAGCCGCGAATCTCAAATCAGCAAGCGCTTTATTAATTGTGACCAGTAACGATGCGGTTAATTTGGAAATTGCGCTGAATGCTAAAACATTAATGCCGAGTATTCCCACGATTGTCCGCTACGAACATCCAGATTTTGCGCACATGGCGCAACAAGTCTTTGAATTCGAGGCGGTGCTAAGTCCTGCTGAACTTGCAGCCCCAGCTTTTGCCGCCGCTGCGCTGGGCGGAAGAATTTTAGGCAATGGCATCACGGCGGATAGTCTTTGGGTTGCTTTAGCAACTTTAATCACTCCTTCGCATCCTTTTTGCGGTCAACGCGTTAAAGAAGCCGCAATGCAATCTGATTTTGTCCCGCTGTATATCGAAACGAATTGCCAAACGATCCACGGCTGGGATTTATTAGGTACGTATTTAAGCGCAGGCGATGTCTTATATCTAACTATGCCCGCAAATCGGTTAGATCAGTTGTGGCGGGCTGTACCTTCTCAGATTATGGTGAGTTGAGCGAGTTTTGACAATCAACTACTTGGAATGCGGCAAACACGAAATACCGGTGACTGCGAGGATAATCAAACTACCTCCGAAGCCTTGTGAAACTAAAAGTCGCTCCCCCAGTATAAAATAAGCACTGATCGCACCGAACACAGGAGTCAGCGTTAGGTAAAGCGACAGTCTGCTTGCAGGGAGATAGCGTACCGCAGCAAGGTAAAGGAGAAACGCTAATCCATAGCCAAATGCGCCTGAAGCGATCGCAATTAGTAAATTTCCCCACATTGCAGGTGTAAATTCAAAAGACTCAAAACCTAACCAAAATGCGCCAACGAGCATCATAATAAACAGAATGAGTGCGATAGATTGTTGAATGGCGGCTAAGACTACAGGATGTAAGCGTTGAACTGAACGCGCCGCCGTAATCGCATAAAGTGAAGCAAACAAAACACTAAGACAAACAAGCAAATCTCCCCAGATTGAGCTTGAGGTGATTGCAGTTCCATCAGGAGTGACAACAAACCTCACGCCAACACAAGCTAACAATCCTAATCCAACGAAAGAAAGATTGAAGTGTTCGCGCAGAATCCACCATGACAGTGCCATTGTCATCGCCGGTTCTGTTGTACTGATGAACGTTGCATTACTCGCTGTTGTCAGCGCTAGTCCAAACATCCCGAAAATATGAGATAGCCCAGGTTCAAGTAGCCCTGCTAAGCTCAATTTGAGCGTCGCCCAACGCAAAGGAACTTGAATACCTTGGAAGATAACGATTGTCCAGAAGAAAAGCACACTTGAAGCGGTTTGAATGCATAACAAAGTAAATGGTGGTATTTGTTCTAAAGCACCTTTCGTTAGCACGATGGTTAAACCATAAATTGCCGCAGCTAATATGATTAAGTACGTTCCTTCAGGAAGATTAAATGAGCGTTTGCTACTCCACAACGATTCAGTCATAAAATGTTTCAAGATTTATATTCAGCAAGATCCGTCTATGGAGACCTAAACAACAAAACTCAAGAAGACTTGAAGGCAATATGCTTTCATGACTGTAAGCACCGCTTATACAAAGAACTGTTGTAATATTACCCACGTTCGCACGCAGTAAGCACAAACAGAAGCATTAAATTCGATGCTTCCAAGCCCAAAATACCTAATATGAGTCACCTAGCTGTGACACTTATTTGCAATAGCCACAGGCTCTACTGTATACAGAAGTACCCTAGATAAGCCAGTAATATGAATTAAAGTAATTTTTTTTGAACTTAAGACCATACGTTTAAATTCTACTCAACAGCGATCGCGCTTCGCTTATCGAGTTAGAATTTTGATTTTTGATAACTTTTCTAATAGCACATTACACCTTTATTCTCGCGCAAGTGTTGTCTTCAGGCTGCTTCCATCTCAGCAATACACTGGTGTAACAAATATTGCATTTTATCAACATCGGCATAATGTCTGCGTCCGTGACCTGGTAATACCCACTCAAAAGCGTATTTCGTCAACTTCCGCATTGATTTAATTTGTTCTGACCAAGAATACCAGCAGACATCGCGCCAAGCAACGAGCGAATGACGATTATCTGACCAAGCTAGGTGATCTCCAGTAAAGAGGAACTGTTTGTGGAGCAAAACTGTATGACCTCTCGTATGTCCAGGTACAGGAATGATGAGTAAGTCTGAGGCGAGTTGAAATGGTTCTGAACCTGTTAGTTGAATTTCTACACTGCGAGTATTCGAGGTGACATCATCATGATGCACAATGCGATCGCATTCTAAATGCTCGTAGTATTTCTGATGATCGGCGACGTCATCTTTATGCGTCAGGTACAAATAGCGAACTCTCCCTAATTTCTCGATTTGCTTCACCAAGGGTGATGTAAATCGAGGTGAATCGACCATCACATTACCTTCGGGACGGACAATCAAGTAACTTGCTGCGCCATAGGAGTTTTCTGCATGATAGCCGCAGTGGTATACATTCGCCGCAACTCGAATCGGAAAACTTTGTTGCGCTTCTTTAATATCGCGAGGCTTCTCTACTGTTCCAATCGAACTTGTGGGACACGCTAAGAGTGCTTGTAGCGATCGCATTCGCTCGATATCATTATCTGGCTGATGGTAAACTGCTGACTGTCCTCCAATACGACGAAATACCTCTGGAGTCATCCAACGACAAGTATCGCAATCGATACACGTGTTATCAACGTAGAAGTCTCCACTCACGTTTTGCGGGCGACGCTGATTTAGGTGAACCATAATCTAACCTCTAGAACGCAGCGACACAGCATAGAAGTCACTGGTTATCCCTAGGCTAGCGCAATTGACATTGGTTTGCCTTTTTGCTAAGGAACAAGGTCAGGAAACACTTCTTGTACCGCAGGATGAACGAGGCGATGATTTTGAACGTTTACACCCGCCGCTAAAGCCGGATTTGTTGTCACAGCTTGCATTCCTAAATTCGCCAATTGCACGACATAAGGTAAGGTGCTATTATTTAAAGCTTGCGTTGCCGTCCATGGTACAGCCCCAGGCATATTCGGGACACCGTAATGAACGACTCCTGCTTCCACATACGTAGGCTTAGTGTGACTTGTCGCGCGTAACGTCTCGATACAACCACCTTGGTCAACCGCTACATCAACAATCACCGATCCTGGACGCATCCGCCCGACTAACTCGCGATTCACCAGAATCGGCGCGCGTCGCCCTGGAACTAAGACCGCACCAATGAGTAAATCTGCGTCGGGAACAACAGCGTCAATTTGTGCAGAATTACTATAAAGCAACTCGACTCTAGAGCCAAAGATTGTTTCTAGATAAGATAACCGCTCTACGTTTACATCTAAAATTTGGACAGTCGCACCCATTCCGACAGCAATTCGCGCCGCTTCAGTACCAACAACGCCACCACCTACAACGACAACATGCGCAGGTCGAACACCTGGAACGCCCCCTAACAAAACCCCGCGCCCTCCTTGTTGACGTTCTAGAAACCGCGCGCCAAATTGTACTGATAAGCGCCCAGCAATAATACTCATCGGTGTGAGTAGTGGTAGCTTGTTTGTGCTACTCGTTACTTCTACAGTTTCATACGCGATCGCTGTCACGCCACAATCAATTAAATGCTCGGTTAAAGCGCGATCAGCGGCTAGATGCAAATAGGTAAATAATAATTGCCCTTTTTGGAGAAACCGATATTCTGGCTGAAGCGGTTCTTTGACTTTCACAACGAGTTCCCGATTCCAAGCCTCTTGTGTAGAAACAATTTCTGCTCCCACTTGACGATAGTCTTCATCGGTAAAACCCGCACCGACACCAGCTTGGGATTCTACAAAAATCTTATGACCATTCTCTTTGAGGACTCGCACACTACTCGGACTTAAGCCCACGCGAAATTCTTGATCCTTTGTTTCTTTGGGAACACCGATTTCCATTGGTTATCATCTTCTCATCTGTTTTTAGCTTAAG
Source organism: Chroogloeocystis siderophila 5.2 s.c.1 (assembly GCF_001904655.1). Lineage (NCBI taxonomy): Bacteria > Bacillati > Cyanobacteriota > Cyanophyceae > Chroococcidiopsidales > Chroococcidiopsidaceae > Chroogloeocystis > Chroogloeocystis siderophila. Next base: position 63,159 of record NZ_MRCC01000011.1, read on the forward strand.
CGCGATCGCTCTGTCAGTGGCGACATATTAAGCTTCCGAACCGTGCCTTGAGCCTACTTTTGTCAATTTTATCTGTACAATACAGTAAAGAAATGTAAAGAAAACGTAATTTTGGGTACAATCTAATTTGACTTCTGAATCAACTCTCCTAGCCAATCTATCTGAACGAGGTTTCACAAATGACAACTCAACCACAACCAACAACAACGCCCAATTTAGAGGAACCCAAGTTTGGATTTAACGAATACGCCGAACGTTTAAACGGTAGAGCAGCAATGATTGGCTTTTTACTCCTCATTGTTATTGAATACTTGACAGGCAAAGGAGTATTAGCTTGGCTTGGGCTAAAATAGAGTAAAAGACGCTTACGTCTAAGTTATCAGTACTAGTAGAAACAAAACCTACTTGACAGTGAACCTTAGAGAAATTAATTTTGCCATCTTCAGGAATGATGCAAATTAGATAAAGATACCTCCATCTTAGAAACGTAGGTCTTAAGATGATAGCTAAGCTCAAGTGTATTAATTTGTGATGAACGCAGCCATACCGAAATTGATAAAGTCTGCATACCGTAAAGAGCCGCTACCCAGTATATTGGTGACAATGGGAGCGGTAGATGCTGTCATTGGTGGATTAGGCGATCGCTGGTCTTTGTTTGCGTTTGGATTGGTAACTGTAGGAATAGCGATTGGCTTACGCTGGTGGTTGTTACAGCAGCAGCGCCCTTATCCAACAGAATCAGTGAATACACCGCGTTACTTACCACCTAGTAGTAGTAGCTCGCACCAAGCATTACCCGTGTTAAAAGTGTCAAAGAAACGCCCTCGCCACTAAAAAAATCAGAAGCAAACCTACAACTAGTTGCGAAAACTCCTCAACCGAGCAGTTTTGTGTGGGTCGCAATCAACTCAAGCTTCTGCTGATTCAACGAGTTTTTTCAACTTCATATAAGCTTCTTCTGGAGTAAGTGGCTCGGATTCATTTTCATTGGGAATGTAATATTGTCTATTGTCGGGGAAGTGCCGCACTACAAAACTAGAAATGATTCCTAGTTCCATTGCTCTTTCTCCCAGTCTGTCAGCTGCTTCTGCCAAGCTGTATTCATCGTGAATTTTATACTCGCTCATATTTTTGACTGAAGTTATAAAAAAAGACTTAACTAAAATCATCTTACTAATTTAACTATATTATATATAAAAAAGAATCACTTTAAACACCCGACAGCCAATTAGAGAAAATTATATAATATCATCTATTTTCTCCACTTTAAATGGTAGGTGTTAGCGATCACAAAAGGTGAAAATTACTCTTTTTGCAGTCAAGAAATAATCTATATTTTATAAATTTGAGATTGATTTTGATCTAAAATAAAATAAGTTGATTCAGTAAGACTCGGATAACAAACATATATTTGTTTGTTAAAAGTTTTAGATTTAGTTATTTAATAGAAAAAGCAGTAACTTGTGAGATACACAATATTAATGATTAACAATCTTTTCTTGGCTTGGCTAAGCCTTGAGTAAAAGCAACTTAAATATTGGTTTAAATCATCTTCCTAAAGAAGGGTTTTGATGTTAGTTGCATGGACTCCTAAAAATACAAAAATTGTTTTGAGTATTTTTACACTTGCAGTTAACAAGTAGCCTTAGCTTAGAGAAAAATAGTTATTCTAAATTTTGTAACGCTCTCGCTACTTCAAGCGATAAATCTCTAATTGGGAGAATGTCAAACCACAAATAAAGTATTTATCCTGCAAGCTAGATGACCATCACGGTTGGAGGCAGCGCGTGAATGTAGATAAATTTGTTAAACAAATCTATACACAAATAGAAAGCTTGTATCGATTGAACAATGGAACAGAAATTCCAAAAGAAATGTTACCGATCATGCTAACGAATCTGGGCATTATTTCTGAAGAGCTACAGGTAACGGTAGATGAACTACAACGACAAAATGAAGAGTTAATAGCGACACGTACAGCACTGGAATTACAGATCCGACGTTATCAAGAACTCTTTGATTTTGCTTGTGAGGGTTACATCATTACAGATAAATCGGGAAGGATCGAGGAAGCCAATCGGGCGGCGGCTAAACTGTTGAACGTATCGCAGCGCTTTTTAGTCGGCAAATCATTTCTGATGTTTGTTGTTGAAAACGATAGACAAGCACTTTATAGCAAGTTGATGCAACCGCAGCAGGTAGAAGAATCAATCGAGTGGACAGTGAATCTTTGCCCGCGTAATAGCGAACCATTAAAAGTCGCACTCACAATCGTGATCGCAATTGACAACGAAGGTAAGAAAAGCCGAATGCAAATATGTATTCGCCAAAGTCCAACTGCTGAAGCTCAGCCTTTGATAGAGCCAATCGAAGAAAAAGTGAGTGATTTAACAGGCGATCGCCGTAAGTTTGTTTATTTGAAGGGTGAACTCATACCACTTAACCCGCAAATGATTTGGCAAGTCCACCAAGGAATTGTGAAACTAAGCACTTTGAGCGAAACTGGGGAAGAGGTAGTCGTTGGCTTAGCAGGACCTGGAATGCCATTTGGAGTCGAGTTAACTTCGCTGCATACGTATCAAGCTACCGCGCTTTCCCAAGTTCAGTTACTCTGTTATTCTTTTAGCGAACTCGCCGCATCGCCGTTGCTAGCTGCAAATGTTTTACCGCGAATCAACCAAAGATTACAGCAGACCGAAGCTTTGTTGGCTATTTTTGGGCAAAGACGCGTTAAAGATCGTTTTGAGCAATTATTACAGCTACTAAAACACGAGGTTGGGCAACAAACTGCTCAAGGAACTCGTTTAAGCGTCCGGTTCACGCATCAAGAATTAGCCGAAGCTTGTTCAACAACCAGAGTCACAATCACGCGATTGTTAGGAAAACTGCAAGAACAGGGGAAGATTGCCATTGATGGCAACAATCACATTATTTTGAAAGAAAAAAGTTTGTTTGATAAACTGCCGGAAGAAGATGTTTATACCGTGTAGTCGGGTTCAAAGATCAGGGTTAAAAGCAAGCTATAGTAATAGAATTAATTTTCTACCATATCCTGAGTATCGCTGCGATTGCTATATACAAAGAAAAAACCCCTTTCTGGGGTTTTGCTAGCGGTTACTGACTAGTAAAAACGATTACCAATATGACTTAGAGGATGTACAGCAGTCCAAATAGGACAATCCACACCACATCAACAAAGTGCCAGTAGATTTCTGCTGCTTCTACACCAAAGTGTTTCTCACTTGAATAGTGGCCCGCAACACGCGATCGCCACAAAACTGCCAAAATTGCAACGAGTCCAATAAATACGTGCAATCCGTGGAAGCCAGTGAGAACATAAAACGCACTAGCGAATAAATTTGTCGTGAGACCGAACTCCAAATTACTGTATTCGTAAAGCTGTCCGGCTAGGAAAATTGCGCCCATTGCCGCAGTAATTGCTAACCACGTACGCATTCCAGACACGTCATTTTTCTTAATTGCTGTGTCCGCATTGTGAATCACAAAACTACTGGAAATCAGAATTATGGTATTGACTCCAGGCAGCAGCAGTTCTAAGTCTGGTGTTCCTTCGGGTGGCCATGATGGTAGCACCGAGCGAAAAGCTAAGTAAGCACCAAACATACCGAAGAAAATCATTCCTTCAGCAACTAGAAACATAATGAGTCCAGTAATGCGATGGTCTGGATGTTCTTCGTGGTGCGCTGCGGCTTCAGTGTGGTGATAGTTAAGCGCTGTTTTTGCTGGGTCAAGTGTTTGACTTTGCATGATTTCATTAAATAACAAATGTACGGGTAATGAATTGTGAGCGACTCATAATCATCCCTCACAATTCATCGAGTTACTTGCGGTCTTCTGGGTTAGCAGCAACCTTAGGATCGGGATCAGCACGTAACGCTGAATTAGGACCAGCTGCTAAAGCAGGTTCTTTTTCATCTGAGAAGGGTACATTTTCCACTTCTTTATTGTCACCGTTGCTCATACCGTAATCATAAGGTCCGGTTGCTAGAACAGGTAGTTTGTCAAAATTCTCGATGGCTGGTGGTGAAGTTGTCATCCACTCTAAGGTGAGTGCTTGCCAAGGGTTGTTAGCTGCTTTCGGACCGTACATCCAACTCCAAATCGCGTTAATAATAAATGGAAAAGTAGAAACGGCGAGCAGATAAGAACCCATTGTGCAGATGAAATTGAGCGTTTCAAATTTAGGATCATATACCGCAATTCGGCGGTTCATACCCATCATGCCCAACTTGTGCATCGGCAAGAAAGTCATATTTAAGCCCACAATTGTGAGGGCAAAGTGCACCTTACCCCAAAACTCATTGAGCATGCGCCCAGTCATTTTGGGGAACCAGTGGTAGAAACCTGCATAGATACCTAGGACGCTACCGCCAAATAGAACGTAGTGCAGGTGAGCTACGACAAAATACGTATCATGAACGTGAATATCAAAGGGTACAGCAGCTAACATAACGCCGCTAATTCCACCGATTACAAACGTTCCGACAAAGCCCATGGCAAAGAGCATCGCGCTGTTGAGGCGTAGTTTACCACCCCAAACTGTGGCTACCCAGCTAAAAACTTTGATCCCTGTGGGTACAGCGATGATCATCGTTGTGATCATAAAGAACATCCGCAACCACCCAGGAATACCACTAGTAAACATATGGTGTGCCCAGACGATCAAGCCCAAGAAGCTAATTGCCAAACTTGAGTAGGCGATCGCCTGATAACCGAAAACAGGTTTACGCGCGTGGACAGGCAAAATTTCCGAGATTAGCCCGAAAAAGGGCAAGATCATAATATAAACTGCTGGGTGCGAATAAAACCAGAACATATGCTGGTAAACAATTGGATCGCCACCGCCAGTTGGATTAAAAAACGTTGTACCTGCGAGTAAATCAAATGCCAACAGAATTAACGCACCGGCGAGTACAGGAGTCGAAAGCAATGTAATTGCCGAAGTCGCAATCATTGACCAACAAAACAACGGCATTTGATTGACCGTCATTCCTGGGATGCGCATTTTCCAGATGGTCACTAGAAAGTTGATTGCGCCCAGAATTGATGAGGTTCCTAGCAACAGGACGCTCATAATCCAGATCGCTTCGCCTACCTGTCCCGTTACCAAACTTAACGGTGGATAAGACGTCCAACCCGCATCGGGGGCATCACCAATCAATAAGCTGCTGATGAGTAACAAACCAGCAGGTGGAATCATCCAGAAGGCAACGGCGTTCAAGCGTGGAAATGCCATATCCTTCGCCCCGATCATCAGAGGGATGAGATAATTCGCAAATCCAGCGCCTGCGGGTACGATCCACAGGAAAATCATAATCGTCGCGTGGAGCGTAAACAAGCTGTTGTAAACTTCTGGACTGACAAAATCTGTTTCTGGTGTTTTGAGTTCGGTTCGTACTAAGTCAGCTAAAACACCACCGATACAGTAAAAGATAAACGTTGTGACGAGGTATTGAATGCCGATGACTTTGTGATCGGTATTAAAGCTGAAGTAATCGCGCCATTTTCTTCCCCCTGGTTCCTCACTTAGGGCAGAAATGTTAGCGCCTTCTTGTAGCTGTGCTTGTGTCATGACGAAAGAGGAAGTAGAAAGTAGGGAGTAGGGGTATGATATTTAACCCCTAACACCTTTAATGGTGAGTGTGATGGACTTGGTGGAGCATTTCTGGTTGAATGCCCAAATCACTAACGTAAGGAGCTAAAAATTCTGCGGGAGATAAATCTGCTGAATTAACTGCAACTAGCTGCTGCAAATCGAGACTGGCGACTTGCTGTTCTTTTTGCCACTGCTCAAATGCTTCTGGTGTCTCAATGACAAATTGTGTATTCATTGCACCGTGATATGGACCGCAAAGTTCAGCACAGATTAGCTTATACTCACCGACAGTTTTTGGGGTAAAGCGAATTTCTGACTGTCTCCCAGGAATCGCATCTTGCTTTAGGCGTAATTCTGGAACCCAAAAAGCGTGGATTACATCGTTTGCTGTCATGCTGATTTGAACTTCGCGCCCTACAGGAACATGTAATTCGCCTGTAGTAATTCCTGTATCGGGATAGGTAAAGATCCACGCGTACTGCAATCCTGTAACGTTAACCGTCAGTGCTGGAGGTGTTCCTTCTTTATCAGGGCTTGCACCAATTGTAGGAGAAACAACCCCAACGCCAGGCGCATTTTGTCTTTGAGGAATTTGGTCAGCGTTGCGAACTGCTGCGGTTGCTGGGTCTTGCATTGCCGCATCAGATTTTTCCTGGTTGAGGTTAGAATCTGTGTTTGGCGATGTATCGCTCAGCGTTGCAGCGATCGCGGCTCCTGGCATTCTCACAGCTTGTTCTTCAATTGGGGCATCATGAACGCTATGCGGACTAAACCCCCCAATCGAGTTATAGACATCAAAGCTGTAAATTGCAATTCCGATAACAATAATAGCCGGTACTGCCGTCCATAAGATTTCTAGTGGAATATTGCCGAAAATGGGTGATCCATCAGAATCGTCACCAGGACGACGACGATAGCGAATCGCAGAGTAGATTAAGGCACCTTCCACAATTAGAAACAAACCTGTGGAGATGGTCAACATCGCATTGAATAGCCCATCTACTAACTCAGCTTCGTCTGATGCTGGGGTTGGCAGTAGACCATGATTCTGACCGTACCAAAGGCTGACTATGGTGACGACGATACCAACGAGTAATGTCCAGATCGAGGATGGAATGTTCACGGTTTAGCTATTTAGTGACTTTACTTCTTACTTCTATTGTTAGCTCTGCTTATCTACCACGGTAGTGTAGGGACAAACTACCGTCGAGCCAAGAAAGGTTTTTTACTAATTTCTTTGGGATCGCTCAATAAGGTTTGCCTAGCGTCTTTCTCTAGTATCACCTCTGGCAGATGTTAAGCAAAGTAAATTGTGTTGTTCACTGACCTTTGAAGAGGTCAGGGTAATAGGGAAGAACCCGACCTTAAAAAAAGTACAACAAGCACGAATGTATTCATGAGGATTCTCTGACCTCCGCTCCCCGATCCCTGACCCTTGTTGAGTCATTGATACAAGCAAACTTGAACAAGTCGCCAATTGTAATTTTCGGACTACACAGGATAATCATCAATCACAGTCAAAGCTCAATGTAGCTCATTTTCTGTTAGTAATGCGCTAGCGTGGAGATGAGCAGATAGTCACAAAAACATTAACTTTAATAGCTTTCAATCAGGCAGAAGGTATCGTTCATGACCGAATCCGTCCTGCATCAACAAACTGTAACGGGTGGTGAGCAGTCGCAGCCAAAAGAACGAATCCGGCGGCTCGTATGGAAAATTGCGATCGCGACCTTAATTTTGATGGCAATTGGTAGTGCCACCCGCGTAATGAATGCTGGGCTTGCTTGTCCCGATTGGCCTTTGTGCTACGGCGAGCTTGTCCCGACAAAACAAATGAATTTCCAAGTCTTTCTGGAGTGGTTTCATCGTTTGGACGCAGCCATGGTAGGTTTGGGTGCGATCGCCCTCGCGAGTTTGTCGTGGTGGAACCGCCATGCATTACCGCAGTGGCTTCCTTGGGCAGCAACATTTGCGCTTGGTTTAGTTGTCTTGCAAGGCGTTCTTGGCGGACTGACTGTCACCGAACTATTGCGATTTGATATTGTCACAGCGCACTTAGGTACGGCACTGTTGTTTTTTGTCACGCTACTGGTGATCGGCAGCGCACTCGTTCGCTATCAAGGTACTGGTACAGCAGGAAACTTGCCTTGGATAGGTTTGATTGCTGCAATTACCGTTTATCTACAAAGCTTGATGGGCGCATTAGTCGCATCGCGCTGGGCGCTGCATCAGTGTTTTGCGGGTAATGCCTTGTGTAGCGTCATGTATAGTCATATCGGTGGTGTTATTCCGTCCACACTAGCAATTATTGCGGTTGTCTTTTTCGCGTGGCGAACTCCGGCATTGCACCCAGCTTTACGGCAACTTGCTAATATGGCAGGTGGCTTGCTCTTTTTACAAATCTTACTCGGGATAGCGACCTTCCGCTTGCACCTGCAAGTCGAGCCACTCACAGTAGCGCACCAAGTTGTCGGTGCTGTTTTGCTGGGATCGCTCGTTGTTTTTACCGTACTGGGCTTACGCGATCGCGCAACAAGCAGTATTGCCATACCCACGACTGAACCATCAAATTTATAAAATTGCAGCCAACAGAAGCGCAAACAGCAATTTTGTTAACAAAGGCAATTTCTGCCTGTGCAAAATTTGCTTGCTCGTTGGCTGTGTGTTGTTTCAACAGTAAGGAACTGGTGCAAATATGATTGAGACGAGTGTCTCGCGCCATCATCAAAACTTTTTTCAAGTTATTCAAAGCTACTACCAGCTAACGAAGCCAAGAATTATTCCACTTTTACTCATTACAACGGCTGCGAGTATGTGGATTGCATCCCAGGGAAAAGTAGACCCTGTACTGCTCGTGGCAACCTTAAGCGGTGGAACTTTCGCAGCTGGCGCAGCACAAACAATTAACTGCATCTACGATCGCGACATTGATTATGATATGGAGCGCACTCGCCACCGTCCCCTACCATCAGGACGAGTTCAACCACGCGATGCCCTGATTTTTGCGATCGCCCTAGCAGTGATTTCTTTTACTTTACTTGCCGTATTTGCCAACTTACTCAGCGCGTTGTTAGCCATGTCGGGCATTGTCTTCTATGTCGGCATCTACACCCACTTGCTCAAACGCCATACGACACAAAATATCGTGATTGGTGGTGCAGCAGGAGCAATTCCCGCGCTCGTCGGTTGGGCAGCAGCTACTGGTTCGCTCGGCTTACCTGCTTGGGTAATCTTTGCGATCGTGTTTTTGTGGACTCCACCACACTTTTGGGCGCTAGCACTCATGATCCGCGATGACTATGCCAAAGTTGGAGTGCCTATGTTACCTGTAATTGCGGGCGATACAGCAACAACTCGGCAAATTTGGTTATATACGCTGATATTGATTCCTACTACGCTACTCCTTGTTTATCCGTTGCACGTATCAGGGATTGTCTACGCCGGTATCGCGTTGGTGTTGGGGAGTATCTTTATTAAAAAAGCTTGGGCATTACTCCACGATTCGAGCAACCAACAACAAGCGCGATCGCTGTTTCTCTACTCGATTCTTTATATGATGCTACTGTGTGCGGGTATGGTGATCGATAGTTTGCCAATTACGCATCAAGTGACGACCACTGTAATGGCTTTTAGCGGACAATAGCTAAATGGTGGGCAAAAGCCCACCTTGAATCTTTGAATTTACAACAATCGCGATCTCAACCGCAATCAGGGCTTAAAATAGAAATGAGAATTGTATAGAATTGTATCTTTTTACCAGCAGAGATATAACTTATGGCTCCTGCGGTTTTAATCGAAAATTTAAAGAAACGCTACGGCTCAACCGAAGCTGTTAAAGATATCTCCTTTCAAGTTGAACCAGGAGAAATCTTTGGAATCTTAGGTCCCAATGGCGCAGGAAAAACAACAACGCTACGCGTTTTATGTACGCTTGCGAAACCGGATGCAGGGCACATTGCTGTATCAGGAATCTCAGTTGTAGACTCTCCTAGAGAAGCTAGAAAAAAATTAGGTTATGTCGCTCAGGAAGTCGCACTAGACAAAATGCTTACCGGACGCGAATTGTTGCAACTACAAGCAGCACTGTATCATTTGCCCAAGACAGCCGCAAAAGAAAGAATTGAAACTGTCATTAATTTACTAGGCTTAGAAGAATGGGCAGATAAGCGCACAGGAACGTATTCAGGAGGCATTCGCAAGCGTTTAGACCTGGCTGCGGGTTTACTTCATGCACCAGATGTCCTTATTCTAGATGAGCCTACAGCAGGACTTGATATCGAAAGTCGGTTTGTCGTTTGGAATTTCTTACGCCGAATTCGCGAAGCAGGAACGACAGTATTAATTACAAGTCATTATTTGGAAGAAATTGACGCTTTAGCAGACCGCGTCGCGATTATTGATCGCGGTAAGGTGATTGCGGTAGGAACGCCTTCAGAATTAAAAGATCGCGTCGGTGGCGATCGTATTACGCTCCGCATTCGCGAGTTTTCTCCAGAAGAAGAAGCGAGTAAAGCAAAAAACTTACTCGAAAACTTGCCGTTTGTGCAAGAAGTGATTATCAATAGCGCCCAAGGTAATTCGCTGAATTTAGTCGTCACGCCACAAAATAATGCCTTAAGCGCCGTTCAGCAATCGCTTAACTCTGCAGGTTTACCCATTTTTGGGATTGCCCAGTCGCGCCCTAGCTTAGATGATGTGTATCTAGCTGCAACGGGAAGAACATTAATGGATGCTGAACTTGCCGCCGTAGGAAGCCGCGATCCTAAGGCAGAACGCAAGCAGAATATGCGATGAATAAATAGCGATCGCGTACTTTTTCTCTGACCTCCGACCGCTGATCCCCGACTCCTTCTTCATAATCCTAAATCTAAAATTATTATGAGTCGTACTGTTACACCTCCTAAATCCGAAATTGACTGGCAGCAAGTAGCATCACCGCAATTAGATACTGGTGCTACTTCGATCTTGAATGAATTAGTTCAGGAGACATTAGCGCTAACACGTAGGCTATTTATTCAGTTACAACGACGTCCCTCAACGTTAGTTGCTGGTATTATTCAGCCTGTTATGTGGCTTATTTTATTTGGCGCACTGTTTCAAAACGCACCGCCAGGATTGTTTGGCAATAGTCAAAGTTATGCGCAGTTTCTCGGTGCTGGCGTGATTGTTTTTACTGCCTTCGGGGGTGCGCTGAATGCCGGATTACCTGTAATGTTTGACCGCGAGTTTGGCTTTCTCAATCGCCTACTCGTCGCACCGCTAGCGTCTCGGTTCTCGATTGTTTTAGCTTCAGCAATCTTTATTATTACTCAAAGTTTACTGCAAGCTGCTGTTATTGTTGCCGCAGCAGCGTTTCTAGGGGCTGGGCTACCCGATGTCACAGGATTGGGTGTGATTACCTTAGTTGTCTTTTTACTTGCTTTAGGCGTCACTGCATTAAGCTTAGGCTTAGCGTTTGCATTACCTGGTCATATTGAATTAATTGCTGTTATTTTCGTAACAAACTTGCCTTTACTTTTTGCAAGTACGGCGTTAGCTCCCCTGTCTTTTATGCCTAAGTGGTTGCAAGTTGTGGCGTCACTAAATCCTCTAAGTTATGCGATCGAGCCGATTCGCTATCTCTATACTCACAGCGATTGGAACTTGAGTAGTATAGTCATGCAAGCACCTTGGGGAACAATTACTTTTGGTGGAGCGTTGCTAGTATTACTTGGCTTTAGCCTTGTTGCCTTACTTAGCATTCAACCACTATTACGTAAGTCACTTACGTAAGATATAAGCATCAAAACTATGTTTACCCGATCAACATTATGGAACTACCCCGCATCTTGCTTACTCAAATCCTTTTAGGTACACTCGCTGGAGTTGGTCTAGCATCTTTGCTTCTACCCAAACCAAGCTTGGCTCAAGCCACAAATAGTGCAGATCCTCAAGAGATTTTTAGAAGAGAACGCAATAACGATCCCTTCTCCAGCCAAAACACGAATGACTCTTTTGGGATGTTTGACTTAATTCACCGCGCTCAAATGGGAACGATGCGCGATCCTTACGAATACGCGAATGAACAAAATCAGAATATCAATTCAGCAGCAGAGGCGTTTCGCGCGCGACAAAGACAATTAATGCAACAATCTCGTCAGCAGCAAGCTACTCCCCCTAACTCTGCTCCATCACCCACAATTCGTTTGGATAATTAAGTTTATAAGCTTGGCAAAGTAAATTTTCCAAAACTTTATAGTGTTCCTGCAGAATAGCCACAAAGCATATTATTCTTTGTGGCTTAATTTTTTACAGTCCTAGTGCTGCTAACACGTCACTAGCGTGAGTTGACGTATTTACTGCACTATCTATATGAATGATCTTGCCATTCGGATCGATGACGTAAGTTACGCGCTTAGCATAGCCGCCACCATCTACATCGTAAGCTTTGATAATTGAGCCATCCGTATCAGCTAGCAGCGGAAAATTCAAATTGTACTTCTGCGTAAACTGTTGGTGTGAAGCTTCGTCGTCTTTACTTACACCCAAAACAACAATATCTTTGCTTTGATATTCGGTTCGAGCATCGCGAAAGCTACAAGCTTGCTTAGTGCAACCAGGGGTGTCGTCTTTTGGATAGAAGTACAAAACTACTGTTTTCCCAGCAAAGTCAGATAGTGAGACAGTATTGCCATTTGTATCTTTGGCAGTAAAGCTAGGAGCATCAGTACCAACGGCTAGAGTCATATTAATATCTCGCTAAGATTTAATTGTTGAGCTAATTACTAAGGTTATTCTACCGTTTTCGTCTATTTAAAGCTTTCCGGCAATTGATTATAGATTTCCGCATCCTCGTTTCAAGGTGTGAGAGGGTAAGCTATGCCTTATCTGTCTACATGAGGCGGGCTTAGTGCGTTTATCTATGAATTGATCAATAGTCAATTGGCTACATGTTGTTAGCTAAAATACATTTTTAAAAAAGCTCTACCAATTGTTAAGGTGTGATAAACAACACTAGTAAAAACTCACAACACTGTAAATTAACCGTGAAAATGCGGAGGTGAATCTAGACGAAGGAATTTCTGATAGTTAAGTTGGTAACTAATTAACGGGTGAAATTACGCAACTTAAGTATAGTTTGGTTTTGGTTTTAACAAACACCTACTATAGGCAGAGTTTCACCTAGTAAATCTAGGTTCAGGTTTTCCTAAGAATGCCTTCCTCTAATAAACAACTCTCCGTTTCTGTAATCGTTCCAGTCCACAATGGGGGTGAGAGTTTCCGCCGTTGCTTGTCTAGCATCATGGCTGCTGTTCCTCCTCCGCATGAAGTTATTGTTGTAGCTGATGGAGATACCGATGGCTCTTGGTCTATAGCACAAGAATATTCCGTAAAAGTACTGAAACTTCCTGTATGTAGTGGACCCGCAAAAGCACGTAATTTAGGTGCGCAGGCTGCTACGGGTGATATACTTTTCTTCGTAGATGCCGATGTCACAATTTATCCTGATACGATTCGCCAAGTTGCGATCGCATTTAGTTGCGAACCAGAATTAGCAGCATTGATTGGTTCTTATGATGATGCGCCTGGTGCTAAAAATTTTCTGTCGCAGTACAAAAATCTCTTGCATCACTACGTTCATCAAACAGCGTGTGAGGATGCGTCTACTTTCTGGGGGGCTTGTGGTGCGATTCGTCGTGAAGTTTTTTTCGCAGTAGGTGGTTTTGATAATCGTTACCGACGTCCCACTATTGAAGACATCGAATTAGGCTATCGATTAAAGCAAGCTGGTTACACAATTAAACTTTGCAAATCGCTGCAAGTTAAACACTTAAAACGCTGGGGAGTTATATCCTTACTGCGCGCAGACTTTTTCTATCGTGCGCTGCCTTGGACTGAGTTAATTTTACGCGATCGCCAACCACTCAATGATTTAAACTTACAACTTTCTAGCCGTCTGAGTGTTGTTTTAACCTTTGCATTGCTGGGTGCAGTCATTGGTAGTGCGTGGTGGACAAATTTGCTGGGCGTTGTTGTGTTATTAAGCGGATTGCTACTTTTCCTCAATGCTCCAGTTTACCAATTTTTTGTACGCCAGCGCGGTTGGTGGTTTGCGCTGCGGGTGATTCCTTGGCACTGGCTTTACTACTTCTACTGCGGTTTAGCCTACGCGATTGGGACAGGTCGTCATTATTGGCGTCAAAACAAGCGATTCGCTTTTAGCCAAACTTCATAGTTGGTATTTGCAACCTAGCTTTTGTGTTAGTGGCGCTCGCTATGAATGCGCTTATTAAAAAGTTTATCTGACTGAAATAATTTTTCCTACGGAGTTATATTTATGCATCATCCTGTAGTCATTATCGGTGCAGGTCCAGCTGGTCTTACGGCTGCATATGAACTTGTTAAAAATGGTATCAAGCCGATCATATTTGAAAAAGGCGACAAAGTTGGTGGAATCTCGCGCACAGAAACTTATAAAGGCTACCACTTTGATATTGGCGGACACCGCTTTTTTACCAAAGTAGAAGAAGTACAACAATTGTGGCTCGAAGTTCTTGGTAATGAGTTTATCAAAGTTCCTAGACTGTCACGAATCTACTACCGAGGTAAGTATTATAACTATCCGTTAAGCTTGTTCAACACATTATCTAACTTAGGTGTTTTTGAAAGCTTTCTCATTTTGCTTAGCTATCTTCAAGCAAAATTGCAACCTAATCCCGTTGAAGAAAATCTAGAACAGTGGGTAATTAACCGCTTTGGCAAACGACTTTATAAAACATTTTTTAAAACTTACACTGAAAAAGTTTGGGGAATTCCTTGTAATGAAATTCAAGCTGAATGGGCAGCACAGCGAATTAAAGGATTATCACTTAAGAAAGCAATTACAAATGCTTTATTTGGAACTAATAATACTAAAACTTTAATTAAAGAATTTGACTACCCTGTTCTTGGTCCAGGAATGATGTGGCAGAAATTTCAAGCAGCAGTAGAGAGTAAAGGTGGTCAAGTTGATCTTAACAGTGGTGTTGTCCGTTTAGAGCATAACAGTAAGCGTATTGAGCGCGTAATTGTGAAACAAGATGGCAAACTTGTGAGTATTGCTGGAGATCATTTTATTTCTAGTATGCCGATCACAACTTTGATTCAATGCCTCGATCCGTTACCACCTGATACGGTATTGCAAGCTGCGCGAAAACTTAATTATCGAGATTTCTTGATTGTCGCACTTGTTGTCAATCGCGAACATTTATTTCCAGATAACTGGATTTATATTCATAGTCCAGAAGTTAAAGTAGGACGCATTCAAAACTTCAAAAACTGGAGTGCAGCAATGGTTCCTGATCCCTCTAAAACTTGTTTAGGAATGGAATACTTCTGTACAAAAGGTGATGGAGTTTGGACAATGTCTGACACTGAATTACTTGATTTAGCAACAATTGAACTTGCTAAGTTAGGTTTAGCAAATGCGGCTGATGTAGAAGATGGAGTCATTATTCGTCAACCTAAAGCATACCCTGTTTATGACCACGAATATCGCCGTCATCTCAAAGTGATTCAAGACTATTTAGCAACATTTGAGAACCTGCAAACAACAGGTCGTAACGGAATGCATCGCTATAACAATCAAGATCATTCGATGCTTACAGGATGGTTAGCTGCTAAAAATATTTTGGGTGAGAATCACGATTTATGGGAAGTAAACACCGAACGTTCGTATTACGAAGAATTTACCACAAAGCCAGCGCAGCAAGAGAAAGTATTGGCAAAGGTGTAAATCAAAATCGTGAGATTTGCCTCCTAAATTCCCACAATTGGAGGAGTTCACCTTTAGAATCTCTAGAATTGGAAGCTATCTTTCACTGTGGGATTCTCTAACCTTAATAAGCATTTTAGCTTCATTGTATTAGCTTATGACTTTACCTTGCTTTTCCATTATTATTGAGACGGAAAATTTATCGAGTGCGGAATTAGAAGGACTGTCACGCTGTTTGGATACGCTAGCGAATCAAGACGTATCTCCGACAACGGCTAACGAAGTTCTGATCGTTGAAAGTGGTGATGTTCCTGTAGATGTGATTGAGCGGTTGCGTCGAGATTATCCTTGGTTGACTTTTCGCCGCGCCGAACCAGGAATTGATTATTATGCAGCAAAAATGCAAGGCGTGGGTTTCACGACTGGAGACGTTATTGTCTTTTGCGATTCGGACTGCACTTATCGATCTGATTGGTTGCGCAATTTATTGACTCCGTTTGCTGAGAATCAAGATATTCAAGTTGTAGCTGGAGAAACAACAACACCCATTTTAAATCCATACGAATTGGCGATCGCCTTAACGTATATTTTTCCTCGTTTCTCGCACTTGTCATTTTTGCAACCGTCTTCGAATTACTTTTGTAACAATGTTGCTTTTCGGCGTGATTTTCTGCTGAAATATCCGATTCCTACGCAGCTACCAATCTATCGCGGGAACTGCGTTGTCCACGCGCGATCGCTCAAAACACAAGGTTATACAATTTGGAAGCAGCCACAATCACAAGCAACTCATGCTGTACCTAACGGCTTGTCACACTTTTTCTGGCGTTTCTTGCTCCTAGGCTACGATGCGATCGCTGTGTGTCGGTTGTCATACGATGCTCATCAATCACAGCTAATACAAGATTTACGGGCTTGTTTGCGCTTGAGTTGGAATAAAGCAACTGAGTTTGCAAGTCGCGTTTACACTGTTTTTGCCGAAGACTGGCGGCGAATAGTTTATCTACCGTTAGCTCTACCAATTGCTTTAGCAGCCTTAGTGCTTTATTTTACAGGTTTGATTTTGGGTTGGGTTAAACCTAATGCTTTCCTGAATGCTGGCGACAAAGTGGAAGTGAGTTGGGAACAGTCTTAAGTCTGGATTTTTGTGTTGCTCATGAATTACTCTGCTGCAAAAAGTCAACATATTCTAGGTGGAACAATCCGCATTTTTTTAGCAGAAGCGTTGTTGTTACCAACAGGAATCGTAACTGCGGGCTTTCTGACGCGGCAATTTGGTCCTGAAGGATATGGTTTATTTACACTTGCTGCAACGCTGATTGCTTGGGTAGAGTGGAGTGTAACGTCGGTTTTTACTCGCACGACGATTAAGTTTGTGGGCGAAGCTGATGATTGGCATCCTGTCGCAACGACAGTACTGCGGTTACATCTCGCTGTGGGTTGCGCGGCGATGTTACTCGTTTGGTTGTGTGCTTATCCAATTGCTAATTTACTCGACGAGCGGGCGATCGCGATGTATTTAATTTTGTTTGCGATCGACATTCCATTGTTTTGCTTGGCGTATGCACACCGCAGTATCCTGGTTGGTATTGGTGGTTTTAATCAACGCGCGAACGCTACTGCTGGGCGTTGGATTGCACGATTGCTGCTTATTTTACTCTTAGTTGAGCTAGGGCTTTCGATTCCTGGGGCAATTCTGAGTACAATCGGAGCCTCAATTGTCGAACTTGCAATTAGTCGTTGCTACATTCGTCCTTCGCTCTTGACTCACTCTAGCTTTCCCCCACGGCAATTAGCTAACTATGCTGTACCGCTGTTTATGTTTGCGCTGTCAATGCGTCTTTATGACAAGCTTGATTTATTTGCACTCAAAGTTCTCGGCGGTACCGCAGCCGAAGCAGGGTTTTATGGTGCTGCCCAAAACTTATCATTAATTCCAGGGATTTTTTCCCTCTCGTTCTCACCACTTTTGCTTTCTAGTCTTAGTCGTACTCTGCACAACGGTGACATAGAATCGGCAAAAAAGATGAGTCAAAATGCGTTGCGTGCGATCGTTGCGATATTAACCGTCGCTGGAATGATTGCTGGTGCTGCACCAGAAATCGTGCAATTAATTTTTGGCAATGCATTCTTATCAACTGCACCATTATTAGCCATTTTAATTTTTGGCGCGATCGCGTTAGCAATGATTTCAACAACAACAGCCATTCTAACCGCTGCAAGTAAACCTAATTGGACTTTTGTGCTAACTGCACCATTAGTTCCTTTAGCCGTTGTTGGGTATACATTAGTTATCCCTCTTTGGGGTGCAATTGGTGCAGCTTGGGTATTTACATTATGCGCCACATTCGGTGCAGCCGTGACAGTAGGGGCAGTTTACTATCTTTTACACGTGCTTCCTCCTGCGAGCACGGTATTGAGAAGTTGTTTAATTTGTGCGAGTGTTTACGCTATTGCAGCAATTGTACCGACACAGGGTTTACTACTATTACTCAAGCTATTCGGCATTACACTCTTAATTCCTTTATTGTTCTGGTTACTCGGTGAATTTAGCCAAGCCGAAATTTATCAAATTATTTTGCTACTTAAGTCCAAATTAAAGCATCAAAAATCGCATTAATCTTAATTACTAATGTCCCACGAATCAAAATTATTTGTTTCTGTCATTATTCCAGTATTTAATGATGCTAAGCGCTTAAAGCTTTGTCTAAGCGCGTTGGAAAAACAAACTTATCCACAAACACTCTATGAAGTTATTGTAGTTGACAATGCTTCTGACCTAGAACAAAATATTGCTAGCGTAGTTGCTCAGTTTAAACAGACAAAGACTGTTTACGAACATTCTCCAGGTTCTTATGCGGCGCGTAATAAAGGCATGTCGCTCGCTCAAGGTGAAGTTGTTGCCTTTACAGATGCTGATTGTATTCCTACACTAAATTGGATTGAAAACGGCGTAAGAAATCTTGTAGGAACGCCAAATTGTGGCTTAGTCGCAGGTAAGATAGAAATCTTTTTCAAAAACCCACGACGGCTAACAGCGGTAGAACTCTACGAAAGTATTATGGCACTACCGCAGCGAGAATTTCTCGAAAAACATCACTATGGTGCAACAGCAAATGTTTTTACTTGGAAAAGTGTGATTGAGCAAGTAGGAGTTTTTGACGCTAGCTTAAAATCGAGTGGTGATGTTGAATGGGGACAGCGTGTAGCTAAATATGGTTATAAACAAGTTTATGCAGAAGATACCTGTGTTGCTCATCCAGCTAGATCTTCTTGGCGTGAACTTTACAAAAGAAGCATTCGACACGCTGGCGGTTTTTATGATTTACAAGTGAAAACTTCTAAAACATTTTGGGAAAGAAATCATAAGTTTTTTGTTAGCTTATTTCAAGATCTCACACCACCTTTAAATTTTACATTAAATGTATTTTTGGATTCCAGATTAGAAAATTTCACACAGAAAGCCAAAGTTTCTTCTGTCATGTTTTTTATTCGATACGTGAGTGCTTGGGAGAAAATAAGATTGAAATTTGGTGGAGATTCAGCAAGAGAGTAGTTTTTGTAAAAACTTAGTGGCTAGCTTATGACATCATCAACGAATCAAGAACTTTTATTCTCTATTATTATTCCTACTTATGCTCGCCCTGATCGCCTAAAAAATTGTCTACACGCGATCGCGCAACTTGATTATCCACGCGATCGCTTTGAGGTGATTGTCGTAGATGACGGTAGTCCAATGTCGTTAGAACTTGTGGTGAAACCTTTTAGCAATCAGTTTACGCTGACACTATTGAAGGAAGTTAATTCGGGACCAGCAACCGCACGTAATCATGGTGCTGCAAAAGCTAACGGGAAGTTTCTTGTTTTTACTGACGATGACTGCATGCCAGTTTCTAGTTGGTTAACTGCCCTAGAGAAGTGCTTTGAAACAGCGCCAGAGTGTTTAATTGGTGGAAAGATATTGAATGCTTTAACCGATAACCTGTGTTCAACAGCAAGTCAGTTGTTAATTGATTATTTGTACGCCTATTACAACTCTACTGCACAGCAAGCACAGTTTTTTGCTTCTAATAATTTTGCTGTACCCGCGAAACTGTTTCGTAGTTTAGGTGGTTTTGATACTACTTTTCCGTTAGCCGCAGGCGAAGATCGGGAATTTTGTGATCGCTGGTTATACTCTGGTTACTCAATGCTTTATGCTCCAGAAGTTCAAGTTTACCACGCGCATAAATTATCACTACGTTCATTTTGGCGTCAGCACTTCAATTATGGACGTGGCGCTTTTTATTTCCACCAAGCGCGATCGCGGCGTAATGTAGAGCAAATTGAAATTGAGCCGCTATCATTTTATTTTAATTTATTGCGATATCCGTTATCAGTGCGATCGCAGCATCCCGTAGTGTTATCTATTTTCTTTGTTATATCTCAAATAGCGAACATTACTGGATTTTTTTGGGAACGCTCTCATCAAAAATATAAAGATTTAACAACTTCACAAACTGTAGCATAACTATTAATTACACAATAATTATGTCAGCCTTGAAAACTGTTTCTTGTTTCTCTCGCAAAGAGCCTATTTTTACTTTTTGGCTCGTATTTTTATTTTTCTCTATTAGTCTCTTGAGTATTCTCAGTCATGAGATGTGGCTAGATGAACTCCAAGCATGGCTTATCGCTAGAGATAGCACCTCTATTGTTGATTTATTTCACAACCTCAGATATGAAGGACATCCAGGATTATGGCATCTTAATTTGTACTTTATTAGCCAATTTACACATAATCCAACTGCTATGCAGTTCTTTCATCTTATTATTGCTACCCTAAGTGTTTATATTTTTGTCAAATATTCACCTTTTAATAAACTGCAAAAAATATTATTCATTTTTGGATATTTTCCATTATATGAATACAATGTTATTAGTCGAAATTATAATTTAGGTGTACTATTTTTATTTGTTTTTTGCACACTATTTCCTAAACGGAGTAAGAGTTATACAATACTAGCATTTCTTCTGGCTGCTTTAGCAAATGTGAATGTTTATAGCTTTCTTATTTCTATTTGCTTATTTTTAACCTTAGTACTTGATTTTATTAGTAATAGTCAGATTCGTAAAAGTTTTCAATATAAAAAACAAAATCTTTTAATAAGTCTTGCGTTATTGGCGTTTGGGTATATAGCTGCACTTATTCAAATCATTCCTCCTGATAATGCTAAGTTTACAGGAACCACGCAAATTTTTAATGAGTCTAATAGTGTAATAAACACAATCAAGCATTTATCCTACGTTTTGATGACTGTTTGGCGAAGCTACGTTCCTCTACCAAATTTTTTGGATTATCACTTTTGGAATACTAATATACTTATTGAAGGTGCTGGCTCATTTAGAGTCATCGCGCTTCTTTTTTCTTTGTGTTTATTACTATTTTCTACAGCTATTTTTATTCAAAAGCCAATTATACTTTTTCTATACACCTCAGGAACTTTTGCAATTTTACTTTTTACTTACACAAAGTTTTCAGGATATTTAAGACATCACGGTCATTTATTCATTTTATTTATAGCGTGCTTATGGCTTGCTAATTATTATCATAAATCATACTTTTTCGGAAAAAGAATTATCAACTTTTCACAAAAGTTGACTAAATACAAAAAACAAATTTTAACAATTATTTTGTACTTTCATGTATTTGCTAGTATATTTGCAGTGAGTATGGATATGTTACATCCTTTTTCTGCGAGTAAGCAAGTTGCTCAATTTATTAAAAATCAGCAATTGGATAAAGTATTAATTATAGGTAGTAGAGATTATTCTTTAGCTCCCGTTTCTGCTTTACTTAATCAAAACATATTTTATTTAGAAAGTAATAGCTTAGGAAGTTTTATCAATTGGAATCAGCGAAGAGATTTAGATGAAGCTAGCTTTATGCATAATCTAAAAGCGGCTGTTTCGCTTCATAGTAAAAATTCTATAGTTCTTGTTCTCAATTATGAGCTTTATGAGCAAGCTTATCAATTTTTTGATGTATCACCTTTATTTAAATCAAGTCAAAGTATTGTGCATGGCGAAAATTATTACTTATACTTATTAGAAAGTAAACAAAAGTCCAATTAGCCTCTAAATAGAAAAATTATAAGTAAAGCCTGAAATGATGAATATTAGACTTCCTGCATGAATCCCAGATGTCCTGCGACTTTCTTCAGGGCTACTCAAATAAAGTGTGCCTTCGCACACTGAAATAAGCGTTTTATCAATAATTACACAGAGGTAAACAGGGGGTTTATTTAGCCGCAAATTAATTCACACTTCTCTTTATGCAGGAGGTCTGTTAATTCTATTGACTCTTGAAAAGACCAAAAATTATTTTCAACTAAGTTGTCGTATATTCTCAAAAAGGTTGATAACGTAAAGAGAAGTAAAAACCATTGTCTTGTAAGGAGTTTCCTTGGTTGGTGACTGCAATTAAAGGAATACCATAATCAAGGCGAAGCGCTAGACTTGGGCTGACTAACCAATGTAAGCCCACTCCTAAACCAGCAAGTGTTGCAGGATCAGGGTTGGGAAAGCGATTATTCCAAGCTGTACCGATTTCAACAAAGGGTGCTATTTGTAGTCGATTTGGATCGGATGTTAGTGGAAAACGAACTTCTACTGAACCTAAGATGGCATTGTCTGCAACTATTTGATTTTGACCGTAGCCTCGGACGGTATCTACTCCACCAAGACCGAATCTTTCTAGTGATAGTAACGAGTCTGGTGTCAACTGTGCATCAATGCGAGAGAGTAAAACAATTCTAGTTGATAGTTGCTGCACCCATTGAAATTGTCCTAACCAACTAAAAAATTGCCCATCAGTACCAGTATCGTTAATTGTTGCATCAAACGCATCAATGCCAAAACTAAATTGCGATCGCGCGGCTAAGACTCGTGTTGTCCCACGATCTACCCAATCTTGAGCAAAGCGTATTACACTCACTCGTGATTCTCCATTGTCAGGTCCTTCATTAAAGGAAAATGGTTCGCCAAGTAAAAAGGTACGACTGCGACGCAGATCAAATGCTAAAGATAATCCAAATTCGTTGGTAGGAGTTTGTGAAACAGGCTGACGAAATGACAGTGACAAGGTGCGGGTATCGCTTTTGATATCGAAATCGCGAAAAGGATCTTCAATAATCCGGCTATCACTGTTACCGTAACGTAAAGCAAGTGTACCATTGCTGGCATTTACGGGAATTGTATAGTTAATGTCATAAATATTGAGTCCTTCGGTAATTCCATACTCTGCACTCAAGCGATCGCCAAATCCTAATAGATTATTGTGGGTTGCAAATACACTTCCTTGTAGCGAACCAATGCTAGGAGACTGACGATTATCTGTATTCAAGCCAGCAGTGAAGGGAGGATTTTCTTGCAGACTGACTTGCAACACATTGCGCCCAGCGGTACTTCCTGCGGTTAATTCTGCATTGACTTGACGAATTAAGGGATCAATTTGCAATAGTTGTAATACACGTTCTAGGCGTTGTTGATTGACGGGTGTTTTGGTTGCAAGTTCTAAACGCGATCGCACATATTCTGATCGCAACCTTTGTAATCCATCAACATTAATACGTTCGAGTTCGCCTTCAACAACTTGGATTGTAACAATACCACTAGTAATATCTTGGTTTACAGGCAAAAATGCACCAGAGGTGACATAGCCATTATTGATATATAGCTGAGTAATATCGGTACGTAGCTGAATTAAATCTTCAAAAGTGACTTCACGGTTTGTGAAAGCTTGAGTTAGTTCAGCAATTTCGTCTTGTAAAACTGTGCTTCCTAGTACTTCTACTTTGTTGACAACAAAGCGATCGCCTATCGGAGGAGGAGTTTCGGGTGATGGAGTTGGGGGAACTTCTAATCTCGGTGCGGGTGATGGTAATTCTGGGGGTGTTTGGGGTGGTTGCGGCGGTTGAGGAATCGTGCGTTCGATTGTTTCTGGTGTATCGGGTGGAAGCGTGACTCCTGACGGTGGAGATTGTGCTAAGACACTTTTGGTAATGAGAATGGGGATAATGCTTAGGGCGATCGCTATTCCTTTCTCAGTTTGAAGTTTACCAAGAATATCAATATTCATTTATTAAATTTTATTCAGTAATTTTGCTGAACTTTTATTATTTTTAGCTTTAATTTATACAGCAAAATACTATATAAAAAATGTTCATTTTTATACTTTTTAACAAAAAGCTACGAACGACTAAGAACATTCACGACTCAGAATCAATTGCCCGTTACTCAAGCGGTATACAGCTTGCGGTTCAACAATAGGATCTCCTAGTTGCCATGTACGAGAGCTTGTATCAGATACTGAACGCACACTTCCAGTAGAATATGTAGAGGCTGCTTGCTCTCCTGGACGACTTGGCAAACCACCAGCACCTGTAATAAGAAAACTACCTGCTTGGTTGCGACTACGCGCTACACAACTATTTGCGACTAAAGTTTCTGTATTAGTTAAGTTTGCTGGCAGTTCTGTCAGGCTATTTTGAATAAAACTAACATCGGGAATATCAACAACACCTGCGACTGCACCAGTGGCATTAATATCGGCGCGGTTATTGCTATCTAGGGTATTTGGGTCACTATTAACTGCGGCTGGTTGAAAGTTTTCACCAAAAAATACGGGGGTATTAAGAGTGATATTACCACCGCGACCATCTTGAGCAAAGGCAAGAATATCGCTGTCATCGAATGCGAGGATTGAGTTAGCAGTTAAGGTGATGTTACCACCGCCACCAGTACCACTAGCAACATT
The DNA here is from genome assembly GCF_001904655.1 of Chroogloeocystis siderophila 5.2 s.c.1. Classification (NCBI taxonomy): domain Bacteria; kingdom Bacillati; phylum Cyanobacteriota; class Cyanophyceae; order Chroococcidiopsidales; family Chroococcidiopsidaceae; genus Chroogloeocystis; species Chroogloeocystis siderophila. The sequence goes on from NZ_MRCC01000011.1 coordinate 87,306, forward strand.
GGTTTGAATGTCACTGTCACCATGCAGGCGGATATCTTGGGCTGTAATAAATATTTCCCCACCACTAGCTTGAGAAGCATTAGTCAAGATTTCTCCATTATTGGCTTGTAATGTGCCTTGTACGTCAAGTTCAATATTCCCAGCGTCTTGCTGTCCTTGACTTTGGGTAGTTATAAGTCCCTGTTCTCTAATACTTAACTGTCCGGTACTAATCTTTAAATTACCACCTCTACCAGTACTATTTGAACCAACAGCAGCACTTAATTCACTTCTTAACTGACCATCAGCAGAAATTCCCACTATTTCTAAAGAACCTGGTGCATTGATTTGCAATGTTCCGGCATTACCTGTACCATCAGTTTGAACCGATACCCGCGCTCCACCTCTCACGCTCATCCGTTCAGTTGTGATGGTGAGATCTCCCCCGTTACCAATTGCCCCTCTTTCGACCCCAGCACTAACAGTACTGCGTAATCCGTTGTTAGTAGTACCAATAACTAATAAATCGCTAGCTTGTATGCGTAACTCTCCCGCGTTTCCTCTTGCATATGTAGAAACTGATACTCTACCTCCGTCCCTAACGCTTAACTGTTGCGTGTGAAGTGTTAAATTTCCGCTATTACCTGTAATGGCTTCTGGGCTGGCAGGGGTATACACCTCCGGTGGACTAACATCAGCCCCTAAAAAGCTAGGTGCGTTATTTTGGTTTGTACCGACAACTTCCACAAAGTCTTTGGCATTAACAAAGATGTCACCACCATTACCTTCACCGGAAGTAGAAGCCTCAACACGCCCACCATTTCGAATACTTAGTCGTTCAGTTGTAAGTGTAAGCTTACCGCCGTTACCTCTAGGAAGAACTTGAGAACGAGGATCTTGTATAATGCCAGCAAAGATGCCTGTAAAGAATTCAGGATCAAGAGTATTGAATATCTGTATGTCGGCAGCATCAATTTCAAGTTCACCTGCATCTCCTTGCCCTAAAGTAGCGACTTGCACTTTGCTGCCATTGCTAATGCTCAAGCGTCCGGTTTCTAAAGTTAAGTTACCTCCACGTCCTTTACCTGTGTTTGGTTCAACTTGAGCGAGTAAACCGCCAGGAACGCCAGTTTGCCCATTTTCGCCAGCATATTCCCCATTCAGAACCACGGAGTCTGAAGCACGAACTGTTAGATTGCCTGCATTTCCGTTACCAGATGTAGAAGCAGATATTTGGGCACTGTCCAGACTCAAACTGCTAGTCTTGATTGTTAAATCACCCGCATTGCCTTGTCCATAGGTGTCAGTTGCGATAAATCCTCCATCTCTCATAGAGAGTAAACCTGTAGAAATGCGAATATTGCCTCCTTCTCCTACGGCATTACGCTCTACAGTAGTTGAAATTTGACTTGGAATTATTTCATTAACGTCTAGAGAGTTAGGACCAACTCCTTCCAAGATGACAGTATCGCGAGCCTCAATTGTGATACTGCCTGCATTGCCTTGATTCTCCGTATCAGCAAGCAAGGCTGATCCGTCTTTAAGCACTAAAGAACCCGTAGAAATTCTAATATCACCTCCATTACCGACACTACCCCCAACGTCGCTGACCTCATTGATGATCATCGAGTTTAATAACAATACCTGATCCTTTACTTGAATAACGATGTCTCCTGCGTTGCCTATACCAGAAGTCCAGCTACCAAGTTGAGCGCGATTAGTGATGGATAGTGAGTTCGCAGAGATTTCAAGACCACCAACGCTACCTGTTCCACGAGCTCCTACAATGCTAAAAGCTCCACTTGGCGATCCATTTATAACTCCATTCTCCCTTCCATCAAAAGACACTGAATCGCGGGCAGTTATTGTCACTTTGCCTGCATTTCCCTGTCCAAATGTAAGTGCCTGAATTTGTGCTCCATTTGTAACAAATAATGAACCAGTATCGATGGTTAAGTTGCCACCTTGACCTACTGCATTGGTATTTACATTTGCAGTTAACCATGAATTACCAATGATTTCCACGGAGTCGCTTGCTTGTACAAACAAGTTATCGCCATTTCCTTGACCAAAAGTATCTGCTTGTACAAAACCATCCCTGATGCTCAGCCGCCCAGTTTCTATCGTGATGTCACCAGCATTGCCAGTACCTCGATGGACTTGATTTGTGAGGAAGCCTCCATCGGTAATTTCAACTGAATCTTTAGCTTTGATTAGTATATTGCTAGTATTTCCTTGTCCATTAACAACAGCTTGAACAGCTGCATTGTCTTGAATATTTAGTTGCTCCGCTTCTATATAGATGTTTCCACTATTGCCTAAGCCACCTAAGTATAAGGTGTTAAAAATACCAGAGTTGGCTATAGCGATCACTCCTTGTGCATCAAGAGTAATGTCTCCTGCTTGAGCGCCATTTGAACCTAAATTGCTTAATATCCCAGCATAAAGACCACTTCCTTCTAGGATACTTATGTTTTGTGCAGCGATCGCAATATCCCCACCACCGCCACCTGCAACAATAAACCCTGCTGCATTTTTCAAAGAAACATCAGCCCTTGATAAATTATCTGGAACTGACAAACTAAAATTATTGCCATTATGTTCTAAGCTGACGCTTCCTGTTCCTGCTACTGCTGCGAGATCAACGCGCCCACCGAAAGTAACGATTCCGCCACCATCTGCGGTGATATCTCCACCAACGAGTAGTAAGCTTTCACCATCGGGAACTCTTAAACCAAAATATCCTGAATTACCTGCTGCATCTAATCCTGCTGGTGCTGTTGACCTGTTTTCAATAGAACTTGCATTAATTTGATTAAACAAAAATGCTGAAGGACTCACTGTTAAGAGTGATGAAGGCACATTAGGACTTGATGCATTGAATAAACCTTGTTCGCCAAACCCAATTGCATTAGCCGTCGTCGCCACAAAAGAGCCTGCAACGTTCAAACTGGCATCTTGCCCAAAAATAATACCATTAGGATTCATCAAGAATAGGTTGGCATTACCTAAAACACCAAGGGTACCCAGGATATTAGAAGGGTTGTTTCCTGTAACTCGACTGAGAATATTTTCAATTCCCGCAGGGTTACTAAAATAGGCTCCTCGTCCTGCATCAATATTAAATTCTTGAAAACTGTGAAATAGGTTAGCCCCACGAGTTGCACCACCATCTATGCGCTCGCTAGCAGTCCCATTAATAACAACATTAGGTGACACTACCGAATTTTCACTACCAAGTGTGGTATCTGGTGTAATCTGTGCTTGGGCGCATGTTGGTGAAAGTGCGATCGCACCTACTATTACCGTATGCACTAGCTGCAATCCACTCAAACTAAGTTTGCTATTAGTCATTACGGGTATATTGCCTCAACAATCCAATTACTCGGATCTGGGTCAGGGATAATTTGGTTCAAATTATACTTGTATCTATGTTTACCAAAACTAAATATTTTCTTAAGAGCCGCTAGTCCTAACAACTGTGCTCTTGAGCATCTTGATGCGATCGCTGTCTCAAACTACAAAAAGATTAATAAACTAAACAAAATTGACATATATTTCCAGTATTAATACTTAAGCTCCAGAACCAAATAGAGCAGGATTCTCTTTCCACTTGAAGCGATCGAATGACTATCTGCGAATTCTGGCGCATTCATTCTATTTGAAGTAAGTATTGCACAAAATAGCAATCAAGCTGGCACTAAATTCCAATGTTTTAACTGACGATTTTTGTATCCTACTTAATAGGCAAAAAATGCTTGAGAAAATATTAATCAACAGCTACTTCTATTTTCAAATACCAGATATTTTCGTAGCTTCAACTCAAGCAGATAATGATTTTTCTGTAGTTTTTTAGTGGTAGAGGTAAATTTATGTTTACTAGCAACAGATTGCTAAAGCTATTGGTTACAACATTTGTATTTGTACCTACCATAACTATAAGCAGTTCCTCAGTATTAGCTAAATCTTTTCAACAAGAAACTACTTCAATATCACAAACAGCATTCAAAACAGAACCACCTAACAACTCCTTACGTAACACCAATTTATCAGTGTTAGCCAGTTCTCCTGGCAATATCACACCAATGACAGTCCCTGGGGGTCGAGCATTTATTTATAGTCTCTCTACAGCAGGAACAACCTATTCTGGTAATACAAATTTTCCTACTCAAAACACATCCTACACACCTGCTTTTAATTTTAGACTTCCTGGAGCATTAGTACTTGAGTCAACACTAGCGGCTCAAAATACTAATAGAAGAAATGGAGTAAATCCAAGAGAAGTTGGACTTTTTATTGGTAATGACGCTTCTTTAAGTACTGCAGGAACATTACGTTATGGAACTCATACTTGGGTTCATCGGTATTGGGGAGGTAGAACTTTGGGCCGTCCTGCCCTAGATACAGCTTTTGTTAGCTTAAATAACATAACTAGCACTTTGAATGCTAGAGTCGATCCGCAATGGGCGCGTAACGATACTACTAATCTTTTTTCTTGGAGAAGTAGCATTTTCAGTGCTCCAAAACAGATTTTAGCAGGAGATATTAGTATTCGATTCACAAATGGAGGACGTAACGTTACTGGTAGTGCTACATTCTTTGGTAATGGCTATATAGAACCAGGTGCTTATGCCTATGTTGTAAATTTCACAGGAACACTTGCAAGATAAATCAGCCTTATTGATCGAATTAATTTTTGCAAGTGTTATCATAAAAAAATTAGATGTAGTAGGATAGAAAATTTCCTGCTACGTCTTTATTATTTAAAACTGACAGTAGTTTCATCAACCAAGTACTATTTGATCTACATAAGCTAAAATTGAGTTAATATAACTTAGTTAACTAGAACATGAAGAAGTTATGTTTTTAGCATTTAAGTTAATAGCAGCGTTAGAATTTTGAGTTAAGATAAATACGTTAGGTGTTGTAGGCTGCTGCGTTACAGGACAGTTTTCACTCGGAGTAATTTCGGTGTAGTGGATCAGCCATTGAGGAGTTTCGGAATCTGTTAGTTGCTCAATGCAGTCGATTTGCATGCTATATCCTCCAGTTGGTCGAGAACCAATAGTTAAGCCAATAACCATTTTTTGTTCAAAGTCAACAGAAGGAACAGGAAGTTTTTGTTCGTTTAAGTTGACATCTAAAAAAGAGAATTTGCGCCAAAAATTATTCCATTCTTGCTGATTTCTAAAAATAACAATTTTCGGTTCAGGTTCAAATCCTGCTACTAAAGGGTTGTAACCAACATCAATTAATTCAAAATCGATAGAATTATTCATATGACTAATTTGTAGTGTAGAAGGTTGAGAAGATATGAAGCGAGAAGCATTAGATTGCATGAAAAAAAGGCAACTTGTAGTAAGTGCGATCGCTATTCCCAATCTCAACATTTTTACAAGCCTCCGTTCTATATTTGTCGTGAATGGAGTTTGCACTAACTGAATATGGTGAGACAGCTTTTTAGTCTGCCCCACTTTTGTTATCTTTACAATTTAATTTGATGGGCTGCTCATTCAAGTCTACATAGTTGCATTTCAATTATGCAGCACCGCGTCCAATTGCCATCGCGCGTCGCACAGCAGCATCAGCATTCACAAATCCATGACCATAAACTGTATCGTAGCCTCTTGCACCTAAATCAAAAGCTGTTTGCGACAATATTTGTTTAATTCGGGTACCAGAAAGATTGCGATTAGCACTCCACACTAAAGATGCGACACCTGTAACATTTGGCGCTGCGGCCGAGGTACCATCGAACCCAGGAATGCTTCCGGTTCCCCAAAAACCAAATTGCCCATAGCGATTAGCATAAGGCGCGATCACCTCAGAAGGTCCCATTAAAGTGAGTCCAGTTCCGTACTGCGAACCCCAACCGTTTGGACCTGGATATGAAATGCGATCGCCTGGCGTAGTTACACTATTGTTTGCACTACGTGTACCCCAAGACGCACCTACAGAGATAACATTGCTGTACAACCTTGCGAGTGTTGCGGGATAAGAGATACCACTTGCTCCTAGATGACCCTCGTTACCTGCGGCAATAACAAAAAGAACGTTGGGGTTATTAGCAACAACTTGATTGAAAGCAGGGAAAATATCAGTTCGACCAAAATTACTCAATCCTGGCGCCCCTAGACTCATATTGATGACAAGACGTTGCCCTTGACTATTAGCTTGATTAATCATCGCTTGCGTAGCTTGAGCTAAGTCAAAATCTCCCTGTTCTCTACCAGGACCAGGTATGACATCAATGTTAACAACAGGAGAATTCCAGTTGATGCCACTCATTCCTAAGCCATTGTTACTTCTCGCTGCAATAATGCCCTGAACCGCAGTACCGTGAGAAGTAAAATTATCTCCATCTGTAAACTCATCGCGGTAGTTATTGCCAAATACAAGAGTTTTGTCAGCGTTTAACTCAGGGTGAATGTTACCATTACCATTTACTCCTAAGCCTGAATCTTGAACGCCAACTAGTACATTTGTGGAACCCTTAGTAAAGTGCCAGGCGTTATGCACGCCCATCATGTGCAAATTCCACTGTTGATTAAACAAGGGATCGTTACGTCTGACAAAGCGGTTAATTGTCCGATCTGCGAAGCGAATGCGATCAATTCCTTCAAACAAAATTTGACTGCCATTGTTGAGTGTAATCGCATCAAAGACGCGCGCACCATTTCCAGGGTTGTAAACTACCCCACCTCCACTAGCATTGGCAAGATTTAATCTAGCTGTAGTTGAGGAAATATTAGCAAGATTCAGTGTGTCTAATGCTCCACTACCAAAATCTACATTACCGTTGCCAGAAATGACTGTACGATTAAATCCAGATTGCCAAGTAAATGTATCCGCGCCTAAGTTGCCTAAGACTGTACGTACACCATTGACAATTGGCGTAGCAGATAAGCTAAGACGGTAATTTGTGTTACCAGTGTACCGAAAGACGTTAATATAATAAGTCCCTGCTGTTAAGCTGCCGTCTATCCATTCTGATGTTGTACCAGAAGCACCAGAAATTGCCAGGCGCGTACCATTTCCGTTGAGTAACTCGACATCAGCATCTGCTGTGAGACCATTTAGAGATAAGTTGAAACTACTGTTACTTGCTAAGCTGAAGCGATAAATATCCGAAACATCGCTATTACCAACAAAATCTGTTAGGGTAAATGGGCGATTGAGAGTACCAAGATTATACGCAGTCGCTAAGGTACTTCCAGGATCGGGTGTCACTTGTGGTGTGACTGAATTCGAGAAACTAGAACTGTAAGATGTTCTACTATTTGATAGTGGATCGTCAAATTCTGGTGATATTCCTAAATCAAGTAGTCTAGATGTTGAATGTAACTTTTCTAACGACTCATTAGCACTAGTAACAGAAAAAGACTCATGATTGCGACGAGAGGTAGCTAGCATTTTTGTTTTCTCTATAAAAGTGTTTCTATTTCTGCATTAGGTGCTTACTTTGAAAGTAAATAAACTGAAATTCATCTTAAAATTGCTACAGTCAACTTAAGATTATCTTTCTTTTTACCTATAACCTAAAAGCAGCATTATGAGTTTGTATGCTTTTTAAAATATAGAGAAAATGCAGGTAAAGTCTTGCAGTTTTGTGCAAATTTCATTGCTAAAGGCAGACATAATATAGCAATCCTAAATAGGTGGAAATAGGCAGAAGCAGATAAGCGAGAGAAACCTTTGTAGTCGCGCTGAGAAGCTAATGAATAGCTTGAGACAATTTATTGCCAGCACAACGGATGCAAGAGAGCTCAAACGCGCCCTAGCGGTCCAAATGCGGCAACAAGGTGATCCTGACCAACAGATAGAATCGCTGTTGGAGGTATAGCAGAGTTTCATCAGTAAATGGCAGCAACTCTACCAACAGCAAGGCATCGATGTACTCAAATTAGGATACTGGGGTACGCAAGGCTATCTAGATGATAGGTCTAAACAAGCAGTAATGGAATGGCTGCGTCAGCGGCAGACATGTCAACGCGAAGAGTTGCTCGCTCACGTGGATCTCACCTATGGAGTTGTCTTTAAGTCGCAACAGAGTTACAGAGTTACTACGACTTGCTGCATCAAGCTGGATCATGGAAGAAAACGCAGGCACAACGTTCCCAGAAGGACGAGGTGCAACTCACCCAAAAACACACCAAAAACACAAGAGATTGTGGAGTTACTGATGAGATGGCGCAGTCAAATCGCTTCTGGGCAAGTGCGGGTGTTGTTGGTTGATGAATGCCATTTGCTCTGGGGCGATGCTTGTGGCTATGTTTGGGGCAAAACTAACCAACGCCTTGAAGTACCGATGGCTTCTGAGCGGCAACGCCAGACCTACTATGGTGCGTTCGATTACGCCAGCAAGCAGTTTTATCTCCAAGCCTACGATGCTGGGAACACAGACAACACAATTGCCTTTTTAAACTATCTGCGCTTGCTCGATGAGCAAGCGCGTTTGCTGATTATTGGGGATGGTGCAAGCTACCATCGCTCGCAACAGTTGCGGGCGTTTTTGGCTGCTGTCAACGCTGGACTGCGCTTTGAAGACTGGAAGATTGAGTGTATTCGCTTTGCGCCTCATGCTCCAGAGCAAAATCCGGTGGAAGACATTTGGTTGCAAGCCAAGCAGTTCATTCGCAAATTCTTCTTGTTGTGTAAGTTCTTTGCTGTAGTCAAATATCTATTTGAGCTTGTCACCCATCAACAGTCCTTTACCTTTTAGAAAGCCTTTTTGTATGGTTAATGCCACATCCTATTTAGGATTGCTATAGATAGGTCAGACTCCTGAAATTGCATCATCGATCCACCCACACTCTGGGCTTATATTTAGCTAATTTATTTATTTCTACCACGTAAACAAAGGGTGCGTGTCTAATAATTCAAGTTGTTCATCTTTCGTCCACCGCTGTCGAGGTTGAATGATTTCCTCGCCATTATAGAACGAGCGTTCGATAACCAACTCGCCATTGATATACCTAGCGCCCTCTGGCTCCCACAATTCTTCATCGGGTTCTAAATCGCACGGGTTGATGTAGGGTTCGTCTTGCTCCGCTTTCAAACCCAAAAAGTCTACAAAGTGCTTGCCCTCTAATTCAGGATCAAGTCGAAAGTCCAAGCAACTATCGCCCTCCGGTCCGTAAGGATGAACTGCGCAAACAAGAAAAGGTTCGCGAGCGCATAAAAGACAGCGATCGCCCAAGCGGAAGTCGCCGCATGGCTCTAGGTTGAATCACAGTAGTGTCCTCCAATGCTGCTACTACTGTAATGCCCAATTGCAAAGGCGATATCTAAGCAGCACGAAGAGCGATCGCATCTTTTACCAAAAGGAATAAGAAGATAAATGTAAAATAGACATCTCATGATACAATGTGACCACAGAGTGACCACATTATAGTGATTGTGATGAAAAGTGTAGGTATACGCGAGTTTAGAGATAAAGCTTCTCAGTATTTGGCAAGTAAAGAAGCGATCGCAATCAAGCGTCATGGCAAAATAACAGGTTTCTATATTCCAGTTAGCGAGTCAGATGAAAAAGAAATTCAAGCAGCATTAATGCGGCTCTCCCAAACAATAGAAACTGCATTAGCTCAAAGTGGCTGGGATGAAGAAAAACTTAGCCAAGCATTAGATTTGTCGCAACCCGAATAAAATGCGCTTAGTAGTTGATGCCAATATTTTGGTAGCAGAACTAATCCGTAAACGAGGAAGAGAGTTAATCGTTCATCCTGCGTTAGAACTTTATATGGCACAGATGGCTTGGGAGGAAACTTGCCACGAATTGAGTAAGCGAGTAGAAAAAATGGTACAAAAGCAAGTATTTTCCCAAGAGGTCGGACAAAAGCTATTGACTGATGCGATCGCTCTGGCTGAAACTAAAGTGCTTGTAGTACCTCATGAAGTTTATGCCTCGTACGAAGTTATTGCCAAACTTCGCATTCCCCGCGATCCCAATGACTGGTTTACTGTTGCCCTGGCTTTAGTTTTACAAGCGGGAATTTGGACGAACGATAGTGATTTTTTGGGATGTGGTTTACCTACGTGGACTACAGAAACGCTGATTTCGCACCTAGCGCTGTAACAATATCTAGCGGAAACTTCCGTGCGGGGGTTCCCCCCGTTGAGGAAAGTTTCCAAGACATAAGCAGGGACTTATAGATTAAATAGAATTTGTGCGATCGCTCCCACTTAACCTATTTAATTACTTTTACAAAACTCAGGGTGAAACTTATGAAGCAATGCGCCTTGAGGAAATCCTTCTCTTTTTAGTTGGTGACGATTTAGATAATCCGTATCTAAAATCCCATAGCACTTAGTTTTTGCAGCAGTCTCCATCACAAACTTTTTATTAAAGACAACTCCAAAATAGGCAAAATCACTTGTTTCTTCAACCCAAGTTGGATCGATGACTTCCATATTGTCGTTCACTAACCAAGCATGAGATAAAGCTATGGGCATATCGTCTTGAATAGCAAATCCCTCGCAGTAGCTAAACAAACACCATACTTGAGTTGCTATTTATAAATTACTTTAGCTCATCTGTAGCCTCACTTAAAAAATTAGTATAATAATTAACAAAAATAATATCACGCACTTGGTCTAAAAACTTTTTTCGGTAGAGGAGTAATGAATTGAAAAGCTACCGTTCAGTCTAATCAGGTCAAGTTGGCTCTTATACAAATAAATACTTGCTTGTTCTCGAGAGAAATTCTAAAGTTTCAGTATTCTTACTGCTAAAAGGTGTTATTTTTATACATAATAATTTAGGATTAAATCAGTAGATATACTAAGTTCCCTTTATATGATTTACCAATAAAGGGTATTATGCAGCACATGAGATCCTCTAATACCCGAAATCGAGACGTTAGACTAACGCTTTTTCATACCCTTATTCGAGGTATTAGACAGAAAAAGGCATCCCAATTAATAGTTGAACCGCATACTTTTATTAACTCAGAGGTACAGATGAATAACCCTGCTTTTACTTGGCTCATTAACTGTATTTTGTTTGGCTCAATGACCGTTTCAGCCATCTCAATCAGTGAAATATCCCAAGCCCAATCTGCTCCACCCAATCGCCCACTTGACGGACCTGAAACTACTGTCGCGAACTTTCACAAATCTCTTCAAACCGTCGCTCGAAATGGCAACATTAATTCACTTAACAAGTACTACTGCTCAGTCGAAAGAGTGCTTTTAGAGCAAGGCGATCCAAGGGGTCGAAGCACCAGAGCCATCAGTGCCTATCTGCAAATGGCTTCACTGCTTAGGTCCTATTCCCTCGACACCTCTCGGCTTTACTATGAAACCAAATACTACGATCCAAAGCAGGGGAGAGCTATTGTTGCAATTACAGGAAACGTTTTACTCAGAACATCCAACAATCAAGCTTTAGTCATGCCTTATAGAAGATTTAACACCTTTGGTCGAGATTGGCTGCGACTGATCAAAGAGAATAATCAGTGGAAGCTTTGCTATAACTTGGTCAATCCGTTCAAATAAATCTGCGTTTTGTTAATGAATCAGAACAGAAAATAGCATTCATTCGAGGGAAGGCTAAATCTCTTAGCTGAAGATAACTTGTGGTAAATGATATGTGACGAGTTGCCAAAAACTTTAATTATTACCTTGGCGCTATTTCTACACCTGTAGACTGCGTGAGGAAGCTTTTATCTATCGTTGAAAGGAACCTACAACTGCAATTACATCGAGAACTATCAAGGTTTACATTATCAGTATGGATTGAAGACAGCAGCTAGAACAAGCATTGATCCAAAAGTGGTGATCGCCTTTTAACAAAGAAAATTGGGTTTTCTGGGGTGCATCTTTTATTGAATAGGAGATAGGTCATCACTTCCTGAGTGTTGGTGCTTATACTCCTGATATTGTTTATCCGGTAGTGCTCAAGATGTAATGATGGAAAAGTATAGTTTCTGGTTGTTCTTTTTCCATGCCTGCCTGTCCCATGTGTACGTCTTCTCAAACGGTCAAAAATGGTCGCATCCACAACGGAAAACAACGGTTCAAATGCCATAACTGCGGACGGCAGTTTGTCGAACAACCGACTAAAAAAGTGATCGACTCTGCCACAAGGGAACTGATTGACCGATTGCTCTTGGAACGGATTTCTCTAGCGGGAATTGCTCGTTTTGCCCAGGTTTCTGAACAATGGTTGCAAAATTACGTCAATCAGAAATATGCTCAGGTGCCCCGAAGCGTGCCGGTGGCAGCCAAAAAAAGGGGAGGCTAACAATTCAATGCGATGAATTATGGTCATTTGTGGATAATAAAGGGAACAAGCAGTGGGTTTGGTTAGCTCTCGATGCAGACACTCGCGAGATTGTTGGCGTTTATATTGGCGCACGGGACGAAGGCGCTGCCCGCAATTTGTGGCAGTCATTGCCTCCGGTATATCGTCAATGCGCAGTTGCTTACACCGATGTTTGGGCAGCCTATGGAACAGTTCTACCGAGCAAGTGCCATCGAGCCGTGGGGAAGGAGACTGGCAAAACGAGCTACGTTGAACGATTTAATAATACGCTCAGACAGCGAGTGTCTCGTTTAGTGCGAAAAACTTTGTCCTTTTCCAAGTCACTGGAGAATCACATCGGTGCTATTTGGTATTTCATCCATTATTACAATGCATCCTTACTTGTTTAGCACTACCCTGGAGCAAACGTAAAGGCGAATACCCTGGGGTCTCCAAAAAGGTAACTATAACCATTAAGAGACAGAAAGGAAAATGCGCCGAATGTGGACTTAATTTCTATCCAGACGACCTGATTGAAATTCATCACAAAAATGGAAATCACAGGGACAATCGACTGGAAAACTTAGTTGCCATCCACTTACACTGTCACGACCAGATACACGGTGGCATAGGCAACCTTTCAACTCAGCTTACTACCCATGACAGGGGTCAATTTGCAGAGGAGCCGGATGAGGGGCAAACTCTCATGTCCGGTTCTGAAGCCGAGCATGGGAGTCACCCCCATGCTTAGGTTAACTGAGTATGTCAATGAAAAAGGCAAATCAAGAATTGTTGTTAGGCGATCGCTAACACTCTCGACTTAATAGTAATCGTCCGTTTAAGCGATAAACTCCTTGTGGTTCCACAATTGGATCGCCCAATTGCCAAGGACGTGAAGATGTATTTTCAAGAATCGACTGCACAGATCCTGTGGGAAATACAGATACAGAATCTCCAGGACGTGATGGTAAGCTACCTGCACCTGTAATCAGGAAATTTCCTTGTTGAGGACTGCGGGCGATACAGCTATTGGCAATTAAAGTATCAGTATTAATAAGATTTTCTGGTAAATCTATCAAGCTATTTTGGATAAAACTCACATCAGGAATTTCTACGACTCCAGCTACAGCACCACTGGCGTTAATATCAACGCGGTTGTTACCATCCAGGTCATCTGGATTAATGTTAAATGCCGCAGGTTGAAAGTTCTCGGCGAAGAATATAGGTGTATTCAGCGTGATGTTACCACCTTGACCATCGCGGGCAAACGCTAAAATGTCACTGTCATCAAAAGCCAGAATTGAGTTAGCACTAAGGGTAATATTACCTCCACCACCCGCACCACTGGCAACATTAGTACGAAGATTACTGTCACCATGCAGGCGAATATCTCCGGCGACAATATTAATAGCACCCCCAACAGATTGACTTGCAGAAGTAGCAATTTCACCGTCGTCAGCATTTATATATTCGTCAGCACGAATACTAATACTACCTGCTATACCAGTTCCCAAGCTTTGAGCAGAGATTGTAGCGCGATCGCTCAAAAGCAAATTTCTGGTTACTAAATTAATCTCACCGCCATTCCCTGTCGAATCTGCATCTGTACTTGCAAATAATCCACTCGCAGCATTTTCGTTATTGACAATATCACGACCAAAGCGCTCAAATCGCTCAAAAAAGCTGGGATCGCTACCAGACAGAGTAATGCTGTCAGCTGCATTGAGGGTGATATTTCCAGCTTGACCGCGATCGCGACTGACAGTTAAAACTTGTCCACCACCAGTAGCCGTAAAAGTATTAGTGTTGATAGTGATATTACCGCCACCGCTAGAATTCAGCGTTTGAGCGTTGACAATCGCACCATCACGTACTTGTAAGTTGTGGGTAGCAATCGTAATATCTCCTCCTAAACCAATCGCGCCTTTCTCTGTACTCGTGAAAATTCCACTTGAAAATCCTTCTGTAGCGATGAATTCTGAAGTGTTCAAAGGATTATTAATCGGAAGTTGTACCGAACTTACACCGATAAGATCGACAGATTCAATTGCATTAATGGTGATATTACCGCCCTTACCTTGTCCGCCTGGAATTTCACCCTGTTCTCGAAATACCAAAGATTGCACTTGCGAACCATTGGTTAGAGAAAGCGATCGCGTTTGAATATTGATATCGCCACCATCACCAACTGCGCCTGAAGACACACTACTTAGGATTCCACTCACGTTATCAAGTGAAACCTTGTCAGCTTGTACAAATATAATGCCAGCATTTCCTTCACCGAAAGTATTGGCAACAATTTGCGCACCATCGACTAAAACTAAATCTTTTGTATCAATACTGATACTGCCTGCATTACCATTAGCATCGGTAGTTGTAGTACTAAAAATTCCACTTGCATTGTCTCTATTAAATCCAGTAATAGTTACATTATCGCGGGCGTCAATTTTTATGTTTCCTGCATTACCTTGTCCAAAAGTCGCAGTCGATATTTGCGTTCCTTCTGTAACAAATAGCGATCCAGTATTAATGTAAATATTGCCACCATTACCTGTAGAATCAGGAGAGACAAAGTTACCAACTAAGCTATATTCACCTAAAGTAACTTGTCCTGTCGCGTCTAAGATAATATCTCCGGCTTGTGTATCTATAGATCCTAACTCCGGTCGTATACCTGCTGATAGGAGACTTGTTCCTACAAGATTGACATTTCTAGCGTTGACTTCAATACGACCTCCCCCTTCTCCCGCTACGCCGATTCCTGCTGTATTGGTCAGTAATACATCTGCTCTTGCTACATCAGTAGGAAAAATTAAATCTAAGTGACTACCATTCACCGTTAGTTCAACTTCTCCCGCTTCAGCTAGTCCTCCAACCTCTACTCGACCACTTGGAGCTAATAAAATTCCACCATCAATAGTTACATTTGCACCTAAGAATATCAAGCTGTTACCTTGAGGTACTTCAAGAAAGCTTGTTGATTGATAAATCGAGGAATTCTCTGCAAGTTGATTAAAAAGAAATGCTGAAGGATTAACGGATAGAAGTGGAACAGAACTAGGATTAGAAGAATTGAAAATACCCTGATCGCCAAACCGAACCGCGTTTGCTGTAGTCGCAACAAACGAGCCTTGAATATCTAGTATTGCATCTGAACCAAAAATAATTCCGTTGGGGTTAATTAAAAATAAATTTGCCTTACCTAGTACGCCGAGAAGCCCTAAGATATTAGAAGGATTTTTTCCGGTGACTCGACTCAATATATTTTCAATTCCTTGAGGATTCTTAAAATAAACACTTTGTGCTGCATCTACATTAAATTCTTGGAAACTATGAAAGAGATTGATTCCACGAGTTACGCCACCTGTAATTAAATCAATAGGTGCAGGTTCAGATGATGTAACAATAGATTTTTCACTTCCTAAAGTTTCATCTGGAACAATTTGTGCCGAAGTGGGTGAAATATAGAATAACTTTCCTGTAATTCCTGCTATTAATAAACTTTTTATAAGTAGTGAATCAAAAATAAACCGACCATAATTTATCATAAAACCTAATAATATTACTAATTTTTATAAAAAATTAAGAAGTTAGCAAAGTAACTTTCACCTGATTAATGATAGGTATAATACAACTACTAAAAAACGGCAAGAAAATTTATTTTAAATAAAAATATTCGATTATATCAAAGTTGAATATGGGAGGTAGAAAATGCGGAATCTCCGCTGCAAAGTGCGCTTTTTATTAATTATGTTTCTGAGTAGCCTAACTTGCTTGTGCTGGGATAGTATGCCTTTACTCACGCAAGTGCCTTATGCACATCAGTTTGTTCAGCAAGGTATTGAGCGTTACCAAGCAGGAGATTATAATGGCGCGATCGCACCTTGGCAAAGAGCGTTAATCTTATATCAAAAAGCGAAAAATAGTCAGCAAGAAGTAGCAATAGTAGCAGAAAATTTAGCTCGAACTTATCAACAAATTGGTCAAGGCAATCAAGCGATTCGATATTGGGAACAAGCGATCGCCTACTACCGCCCAATCGATCCGCAGCAAACTGGAAGGCTACTCACTGAACAAGCACAATCATACAGTAGTATTGGGCAAAACCGACAAGCGATCGCGCTACTATGTGGAACAGTACAAGATCAAGAGTGTCTTCCGCAAACCGCAGTTAGTATTGCACGCGCGCATAAAGATTTATTAGGAGAAGCCGCAGCCTGGGGAAGCTTAGGCGAAGCTTATCGCATTCGCGGTGATTATTTACAAGCGATTAATTATTTGCACAATAGTTTAAAGATTGCTGAAGAAATTGCAAATCCACAGTTGCAAATCTCTGCTTTGAATAGTTTAGGAAATGCTTATAGTAATCTTGCACAGGTGGGCGATCGCCAGGCAAACTCTGCGGAAAAACTCGGTGAAAGCGAACAATCAAATCAACTACGCCAACAAGCCGCAAGCAATAATAGTAAAGCTTTAGAATATGTTCAAAATAGTCTTGAACTAGCACAAAAACAAAGCGATCGTACTCATCAAACGCGTGCTTATATTAATTTAATTCCTTTATATTATCGCCAAGCAAACTATACTGCTGCTGCACAAACACATCAACAAGCGCTGGGACTTTGGCAGCAACTTCCTAATGATCGGAATAAGATTTACTCAGCAATTGACCTTGCTAAACTACAGCAATCCAATACAAATTCACCAATAGAATGTTTGAATCCACAAGTTCAACCCAATGCGATCACGCTACTCGAACAAGCTGCTAGTATCGCCCAAAAAACTCAAGATAATCGTGCATTATCGTTTGCGATAGGTGAACTCGGTCATATTTACGAATGTCGTCAAGACTACACACCAGCATTAAAATTAACACAACAAGCACGCTGGGCTGCTGAACAAGACAAAGATAGTCTTTATCTTTGGGAATGGCAAACAGGCAGAATTTATCAAGCTCAAAATCAAAAACCTTCTGCAATCAATGCTTATGAAAAAGCAATAGCAACTATTGAAACAATTCGCGATGAAATCCTGACAGCTAACCGCGATTTACAATTTGATTTTCGCGACACTGTTGATCCTATTTATCGCGATTTAATTACAATGAAATTAGATACTGTTCCCTCTGCTGTTTTATTAGCTGCAACAGATGCAAATACTAAAAATCTTAGGTCTGTATTGTCAACAGCCGATTCACTCAAACTTGCAGAACTTCAAAATTACTTTGGTGATGATTGCACTCTGAATGTTGTCAATCAGCAAGGAATAGATATTGGTAGCATAGACAAAAATACAGCAATTTTTAGTTCTATTATTCTAGATAAGCAAACAGCAATTATTGCTAGTTTTCCTAACGGAAATAAAAAAGTTATTTGGTTGAATAAAGATAATGAAAGTCTCCGTCAAGAAATTAATGAATTTCGTTTAGGACTCGAAAGCTTTTTTGATGAGTACGATCCGCAACCCGCGCAGAAAGTTTATGATTGGTTAATTCGTCCTTTTACGTCTGAATTGCAGCAAGCAAAAATCAACACGCTTGTTTTCATCCAAGATGGAATTTTACGCAGCGTACCAATGGCTGCACTGCATGATGGAACACAGTTTTTAATTCAAAAATATGCAGTAGCAACAACTCCTGGATTAAGTTTAACCGAGTTGAAAGCTTCAAATCCACAAAATTTCCGCGCGCTTGCATTAGGGTTAACTGAAAGTGCTGTGATTGATGGTCAAAAATTTGCCCCACTGTCGCACGTACAACAAGAAATCGGCGAAGTTCAAGAACAATTAAAAGGTAGTACACCTTTATTAAATGCAGAATTTAATCGCACGCGCTTGCAACAAGAGTTGAGTGAAAATAGTTATCCAATTATTCATATTGCGACTCACGGAGTGTTTGGCACGGTTCCAGAAGATACGTTTCTGGTTACTGGAAATCAAGAGAAACTAACAATTACGGAACTTGATATGTTGATTCGCAGTACGACTAAAAATACGGAACCTATTGAACTTTTAACGTTAACCGCTTGTCAAACTGCGATCGGAGACGATCGCGCTGCGTTAGGTCTTGCTGGGGTTGCTGTCCAAGCAGGTGCTAAAAGTGCATTAGCCTCTTTATGGTCGATTGAAGATGCAGCAACTGCACAAGTAGCCGCACAATTTTATCAAAGCCTAACAGATTCTAGAATGAGTAAAGCACAAGCTCTACAGAAAGCTCAATTAGCACTCATTGAAAAAGGTGACAAATATACCCATCCAGCTTACTGGGCGCCTTATATTCTCATTGGAAATTGGTTATAACAAATGCTAATTGGTAAATGGTCATTTTTGACGGGCAAAATCTCTGATCGCCGATTACCGTTTTCCTGTGCAAATCATTAGACATCTTGCATAAATGCTAGTGCGAATTTACTCGTAGCTAAACTAACCCTGTCCACCTCCGTGGACATTAATAAAACTCTTACTGAAAGTGTGTACAGCAGCACACTTCGTTTGAGTAGCCCCGACTTCAGTCGAAGGGCATCTGCGATTTATGCAAGAGAGCTATTATATGTTTTGTTGTCGCTCTAGCTCAATGATAGGTCTGATGCGAGTGCTGTATTCGATTGTACGTGCTTCGTTTGGATCTTCCAAATTCGCCAAATCTTCTAATAACTCTAGTTCAAGCCTTTGTGATACTTTATTTGTTGTCGCTGTTAAAGCTGTACCAAGTGCGTCGTACCATAAACCTGCACTAGCGTAAGCTTTAACTTTTTGTTGTGGGTTATTATTTGCTAGTGTAGTTGCTAAGTTATTTGGCATTGTGACAACATCGAGATCTGCACCCGCAACTAAAGCACTAGAAGGACGATTTGGGTTGCACAAAAGAATAACTTGCCAATTGTATCTTTCTCCCGTAGCTAAAGGGGGTGTATCAAGTGGTAAAGCAAGTGACATAATTCCGCGTTGGCTTTGTAACCGAACTTTACGGATAATTGTGCGATCGCCATTTGCTTCGTATCTGTAAAGCCGAAATTCGAGTGGATAAGACTGTGTATCAGGTACAAACCATGCAAATGTAGGATGCGAGGAAGCTGTTTGTCCGGTGTGTTTTTGAGGCGCAAGGGCTGTTAATGTTGCTTGTTTGTCTTTGCGACATCCTCCTGTTCTCGTTACTGTACCAGTTGTTCTGCTTGTAGGAGGCTTTTGATCTCTAGGTGGTATGTATTCAGCCATAACAGCATGACAAAATACCAGCGAAGGTATGAGAACACCAATTGCGAGCAATCTATTGTTAGTGTTTTTGTTTAAAAGTCCAGTCGCTTTATTCAACATCTTAAATTCTTCGATATTTCAGTTTCACAATACGAAAAAACTATTTCAACTTCATCGATGCTTTGTGCTCAACAAATAGCAGATTTAAGCCTACGAAGTGACCGAAAAATACATATTGATAACTGACATCAACTAAACCAAGACTTTCTCCGATGCCAAGTTAATTCACATACTGTACCCTGAACAGACGAAGAACGCTGAAATTTCCCTCTAAGTTGTCGTGCTAGCTGCATTGCTTGTTTTGTGCCACGACCTTCAGAAGATACACTAAGGCTTGAGCCATTATCTGTAACGCGTACAATACATTGATCTTCTTTTTGCAAGCAATCGGTTCTCAGCCGCGTGACTCCTTTGGCGTGTTTACCAACATTACATAAAGCTTCTTCGAGAAACTGACACAAGCTACGTTTTTGCTCGATACTAAGGTAGCTGGCGTCAATTGGTTCAAAGTTAGGGATTTTTAGCTTTAGCGTTTTGTAGCAGGGAAAATCACGTTCGAGCGTTTGGCTATACACTTGGTATAAAGTTTCGTGTAGCGGCGCATTTAAGTTAATCTCTTGCCCACTGCCGAGGCGTAAACTTTGTTCTTGGGTTTGAACGTCCCTTTCTAGTGATTCGTAGACTTCTCGCAGTTCATTGTCGATCTGTGTCAATGTTAAGATAAGTTCGTCTTGAGGTACATCTTGGTCGCGGGCTTGTTTGATAAGTAATTTTAGGGTTTGCAAAGGTCCGTTATGGATCGTTGTGTAAGTGTGGTTGATTGTTAGCTGACGTTCATGAAGACGCGATCGCATCGCCCGATTGTATTGATAAAACGCGGTGAGTCCTACACCATTAAGAACCAAAACAAGCGCTGTAGGGACAACAGGAATCCACAATCCCCACCATGTCAACAGTGCATAACTTGTACCGACAACACCAAAGCTTGTTATTCCCACAATCACAAAATTTTTATGTGGTGCTAGCGGTAGCCACCCCAAGACGATACCTACAATTCCCCAGAGGATAATCCATAAATATTCCCATCCATCTGCCCAAGTCCAAATGAGCGATCGCCCATCGAGTACCGCACTGATAATTTGACTGACAGCATGGGCTTGCACCTCGACTCCATAAATATTTCCCTGTGCTGAAAGACTGCTAGCAACCGCTGTCACTGGAAAATCGTCTTTTGCACTAGGCATCGTCATGCCGATAATAATGATGCGATCGCGTAACCACGCAGGGTCAAAATTCCTCTTTTTAATATCAGTAAGCGATAACGTCCGAAATTGGTTTTGTTTATGATGATTGCGATAGTTCAGTAAAACTTGCACTCCACCAGCATCGGCGCTAACATAACCACCAGAATGTGAATGTATCTGTGACAGTTCAACGCTACCAAACCGCATTGTGGCAGGATCGCGAATACCATTTTCTAAACTTATTCCTTCAGTCGCTAAATAAGCTGTCGCTAAACGTAGCGTTAATGAGTGTTTATAGATTTGATGATTTTGTGGATCTGGTGTTCCCAGCAAGCTACGCCGCAAACGTCCGTCATTATCCAATACCCCATCGATAAATCCGACTTGCGCACTAGCTACATTTGGTGGTGGTGCAATTGTATCTGGTAGAACTTTCTCAACAACAAAAAGCTTTTTACTATTTTTAAATACAGTAGTGAGATCCTGATGACCAGGGTTAACAGCGTGCTCTCTAACAATATCTAAACCAATTGCTCTCGGTTTATACTCTTGTAGTGTATTGATTAATAATGCAAGTTCGCGATCAGGAATAGGATAAGCTTTTAGGTTTTGGACATCTGCTTCATTAATACCAACGATCGTAATTCGGTCGTCAACTGGTTCAGTGGGACGCCAACGCAGAAAGCTATCAAACACTAACCACTCGTGATACTGAAGAAGTCCAATTAAGCGTAAAATAATGATCGCTCCCAAGAAAGTAAATCCTGGTAACGCACCAGTGCGCCAATTGCCATACTTAGCAGGAATTCTTTGCCAAACACCGCGCTTCATGAAAGTTTTGAGTTTTGAAGTTTGAGTTTTGAGCTAACTTCATTCATCTTTTGTAAACAAAAGAATTGTGAATAAATTCGCTACTATATACAATGTTTACTTTTATAAACTTACTTATAAAACAGTGTACGCATCCACACTTTATTCAGGTAGCCCCGCCTTCAATTGAAAGGCATTGATGATTCATGCTGCTAATCGATTAATCCTACTTCTCTAGCACGTCTTTCGGTTTGAATGCGAATGTTTCTCTTACCTTCGTCAGGATACACTTCAAGCACGTCTTGGACTTTTGTCCAGTAGTGGCGCACTGTACGAGCCGATACTAACATTCGTTTGG
Organism: Chroogloeocystis siderophila 5.2 s.c.1; assembly: GCF_001904655.1. NCBI lineage: Bacteria > Bacillati > Cyanobacteriota > Cyanophyceae > Chroococcidiopsidales > Chroococcidiopsidaceae > Chroogloeocystis > Chroogloeocystis siderophila. Next base: position 109,195 of record NZ_MRCC01000011.1, read on the forward strand.
CAATTTCTTGATCTTGTAATTCTTCTTCAAACGCAAGTTGCAACAGCGTTAGCCAGTCTTGTTTAATTTCTAACCCACTCTGCATAGCCTTCAAGTCTTTTGTGTAGGTCAATCCTTGTAAAGCCCAGTCAATTCGCTTCAACATTTCTTTAGTAGAAAGACTTTTATCCGCTACGGTAAAGCCGCCTTGATGAGCATCAATCGTAGGTTTAATACGGACTAACGCTTTTATATAACTACTTTGTACTGTAAAATTAAGCGTAGGATATTGCTGCATCAAAGTCTTAAGTAGTTGAATACCTACATCGGATTTATCATGCTCACCCACCTTGTCTGGAATTGAAAGATCCATGACAACAAGATCGGGTTTAAAACTGGGTAATTGTTCTAGCAGTTGTTGTGCGGTTTGTGTCGTGCGAATGTCTGCCTCTGGATATTGCTGTTTAAGTGCATAAATTGTTCCATAAAGAACAGTTTCGTGGTCATCGATAACAAGAATTTTTTGTTTTTCCTGTTGTAAATTGTGACTCATATTATTAATTCCTTTTCAGCGATCGCCAGCGAAAATATAACGTTTCAGTTAACTTAGTTCTCCGACAGAAGCACTGTCCTGCGGTGAGGAATCTAAAGGTTTGTTTAAGATATTTCAGTTCTGGCAACTGCGAACAGAAGCAAAGAGACTGAACATCAGGGTAGGAAATTCTAATAATTAGCTCTTTGAGTTCGTATTGTAGTGGAATTAAGCTAATTTCTAGTGAAATTTTTGTTAAATTTTTAACCGACAATGTTCTCAGTAATTCGTCCAAAATCTGTAGCACAATGATGCTGTGACTCGGAAGTTCATCTCGCCAAAGTTCTGGAAGTTGTGTTGCAATCTTTAGTTGAGTATTTTTGGCTTGCCACGATTGTATGAGAAATTCAATCGCTAAAGGAAGGCTGTGTTCTACATAAGGAGGAGAAAGGCGATCGCCTAGATGCGCTAAAGAATGATGAAGAAATTCAACGCTATGTATCCAGTCGCTACTAGTTTCAGCAAATGCTCCTGGTTTTTCAGCTATTGATCGCTCAATACTCCGGCGCATACAACATGATTCTTGCAGCAAGCTATCTCTAATTTGCTCAGCTTCATCAGCTAGTTTGAGTGATTGACCGTAAGACCACCATTGCAATGCTTTTTGAGATTTTAAGTAAGATGCAACTAACCACAGCACACTGATGAAATAAATAAGTAAGAAGATGAAATTTTGCTCAATGAAAGTCACAATTGATACAGTGCTAAAAGAAGAAAATAGACAAACATTTGTAACTAATTTTTTATCTTCATCGCGATCGCACTACAGACAAATTATTAGTAGATTACTCAGGCGTCTTTCTAAAGTAATTGAGCAGAGTCTATCCCTGCACGAGTAGAAAGTGCTAACGTGCATTCATTTATAAGACGATTCACTTGCTCAAATCTGCTAGACCCATTGCACAAAAGTGCAAAGTGCAGATAAATTAAAGTCAGAGTTGACTGACAAAACTCTGAAACGCGGCGGTTAGTCTGCGGAGGCAGACTTTACTTGGGTAGGCGCGACTTTTAGTTGCTAGTCACTAAGCAATTGAAGTTTTAAGTTTCAAAAAGTGCAAGCGTTGGGAAAGCATTTAGTAAAAAAAACTTCGTCAACTACCTCACCCCTCATTAACCGTTTGATTGCGCATTTCAAGAAGACGATCGCGAATGTCTGCAAGTTGTACTTGAGAATCAACAGGCGATCGCGGTGCAGGAACTTCAGTATTGGGCCAAGTTGGTAGATCATTACATGGACACGACAACGAAGAAACGCCGACGCTAGGAATTGGAATCGGCATACTGCAACGCGCGCAGGAATCTACTTCCCAAGCAGGGGAAAGCAATTCAGCAATCGAGTGTTCTGTACCCTCTAAATAACACTCATTTAAGTTCGATGATTGTAATTGCTGCCAGCAGTTTTCAAAATCTTGGCTATAGTGATCGCCCTGAATGACAAGTTTCGGTTTGATAACTTGCTGACCGTTGTTGAGTATAACTTTTTTACCTAGTTGAAACCAGTAGGCAAGATATTGTCTTACTTCTTGTTCTGATGCCATGACAAAAATTGGGGCGAGGGGCGAAAAATTGTATGCAGATATTGATCTACTACTTCATAGTGACAGATCATTTTGATTGATCGCTAGGAAGAAAAGGTTAATATAGCTCTAACCAAGGCTTTTCTCACTTTTGGTAGGGCGGTAATGGAGAACCTAGTGCGGTGAGATCGAGGACGTAGCCGCCAGTCACTAAGTAAACAACATCCGCGACCGCCGCGATCCGGCGCACTAAATTACCCAAGCGATCACGAAAAATTCTGCCAAGGGGATAAGCTGGAACGATTCCCCATCCTGTCTCTTCTGCTACTAGAATGATATCTTTCTCGGCTGAACTTAAAGCTGAGCATAAGTTTTGTAGGATATTTTCCCAGTTGTTGTTGTCTTCTTCAAGCAGGTTCGCGACCCAAGTACCTAACGAATCAATCAGTAGACAATCATTTTGCGGTGTGGTAATCGCATCAACTAATTGTCGTGGAACTTCCCATGTTACCCAATCAGGACGACGTTGGCGGTGTTGATTAATTCGAGACAACCACTCAGAATCATCAGCGTTAATGATGGCGGTGGCTACATAAATTACAGATTTACCCGTTTGTGTTGCAAGGTTTTCCGCCCATTCACTTTTACCCGATTTAGCTGGTCCTGTTACTAGAATAACTTTACTCAACGAGGTAGTCCTTGATGATTAAGTAAGGCTTTAAAGGTTACGATTTGATTCTAGGTCTGAAAGTATCTTGTTGGGCTATGTTTTTGTACATTTTGTCGTCATTTTTGGTGTTATTGACTTCTAACCGATAAAATGACCACCAGTATTATTGCTAGAAATGCGATACTCAAAAAAGATTTCTTGAAAATCGCATTGCTCGAAGCAAAGATAAAGTAGCTGCTGATTCCTCGGATGGAGACCATGAAGCCAAAACTACAAAAGTTAGAGTCAAACCGACACCACGCAAAAATTATCAGCATTTCCTCCTTGTCTCAGGATAACGCTTCTAGAAATCACAGCTATTCTTTTAAAATTCACAGCGATCGCACTCAAGCAGACGCTATGCAACCAGTTTCAGACGAAGCTTATAAACAACCGCAGTTGCCGCAGTTTACTACTACTAGCAAGCGCGACCAAAAGACAACCAACTCGACCTATAAGCGATTCTTACCTAAACCAAGAATGGATGTGGCAACGTGTAAAGAGCAAATTAAGCAGGTTGTACAACAAATTAAAGATCTCTATCACGAAGGACCAATTGTTGATGGTTGGCTAGAGTCTCGCCACCAAGCTGCGCCAGGCGAAGTTACGACTGTCAACTATGTGAAAGCGACTTACAAGTTCGATCAAAGTGAAGTTACGTGTGAAGCGCCACGTCCTGGTTACTACCTTTGTGGTGTAGATGACCTTGGTCAAAAATGGTCTTATCCTTGTCCTATGGAACAGTTGCCGAGTGTAAGTCTTGCGATCGCCCGTTACCAAAAGTTGCAGTATCTTCTAGCACGCAAGCGCTCTTTAGAAGCTTTTTTGAATCGACTTCAAGAACGCGAAAAGAAAATCAAGAATTAGCATAACGTTAGTTCAAGGCTTTGCATAAATCTACTCATTCATATTGCGGTATGTTGCTACTGCTGAGGGCGAAATTCGGTTTAAGTAGCGGAAGATCCAATACTTGAAAACTGCATCTAGAATTACTGGAAATGTCGCGATAAATAAGAAAATAAAATCGCGATTTTCTGGTAAGCCGAAATGACGCGACACCGTTCCTAAAAGAACTTCCCAGCCGTGCGTTGAGTGGAATCCTACGAAGATATCGGTAAATAAAATAATAATAAATGCTTTAGCACTATCACTCAGTCCATAAATAATATTATCCATGAATTCTTTGAGCACTTCAAGCTCTTTTCTACTTGTAACAATTAACCAGGTAAAAGCTCCGACAGATAACAAATCAGCAAACACATTTTTGACGGCATTAGTGCTTTCATAGCGAAAGTGTTCAACAATTTCTCTTACTTTCACTTGCATTTGTTGCTCTAACTGTTCCGGAGAAAGTTCAGCTTCCTCATGTAAAAGACTTCTAAATTTAAGTTGTTCCTCAAACCTTTGCATTTCAATTAATGCTCTTTCTTCCATTTCAGAATTCAGAAATATTACGGTTTCTTGTGAGTTACGTAGATGGTCGATAATTGGACCAATAATTAAATTTTTTGATAGTTGTTGCGTTAGAAAAGGGACTATAATTAGTAAAAGAATTAGTCTAATAGAGATGAATGTTCTTCTTTGCGAACTCCGAAATTTTTTAACAACTTCATCTTCGGCTCTAGGATCTAATTCAACTTTAAGACGGTTAATAGTGCTAAGAATTGAACGTGGTAAGACGCTTGTGGTTTCAGCTTTTGTTTTAGGTCTTTGGGTAGTACCAACATTCTTAACGACTGCGTTAGGAGCAAGCTTCGGTTCTACACCTGCGGGTTCGGAACGAATAATCGGATCTTCAGTTGGTACAAAATCAACAGTTTCGTCAGCATTATACTTAGCGAGAATTTCATCAATAAACCTGAGTTTTTCTAAAATTCGCGATTGATGATTTCTTTTTTGGATTGCAAAAGAATCTTTATCTGGAAATGTCCCGTCATTTTTAGTAATTTTTGTAATATTTTGATAATTAGGATTGATCCAGGAACGACTTGCCTTAAACTCTGTCAGTCGCATTCGGATAGTTTTTAAATGTTTTTTAAGCTCAGCTTGAAAATAAGCGATCGCACTACTTCCATAATTAGGATTTGGTGCTATCTTTTGACCATTAAAATGCTCGTCCTCCATCGCCTTAATTAATAAGGCAGCCTTATAAGCTTCTTCCAAAGAGCGCTCTGGTGTATCTAAATACCACTGCTGTGCTTTTACTAGGAACGAGTAAATTTGTTGCGGAATGGACCTTTTCATGGCAGGCAGTTATCCAGCCTTGTATAGTAATTTTTATCAGTCAATCAGTGTACGAGGTATCTTAACAAATCTCAGAGGTGAGAGTTAGTGCTTTCAGATTCCGTTTGGATAGAAGGTTCGAGTCGCAGCGGTAAAACGACGCGTTTGGTTACGCAGTTTTGTCGATGGGTAGAAAACACGACTAACAGACAAAAGCCGCTTCATCTATCAAAGCCGCAAAAACGCTTAAATAATCAACAAACTGAACTAGCAGTGTTATGTTTAGCAGCAAATGACGATAATCGGCGGGAATTGGTTGAAAGAATTGTTACTGTCACCGCAGGTAAATATCCGGTGCGCGCTAAAACGCCTTTGGGTTTTTTTCAAGATGAGGTGATGCTATTTTGGCCGTTACTGATTCAGATCCTCAACTTAAGGGCACAATTTCCCGTGCGGTTGCGTCCAGAAACCGAACAAGAACTCGCAACACGCTTATGGCGATCGCATCTCGATAGCGAAACAATTCGCGCGACAGGTGTAAATGAGTATCGCTTAATTCGCCGGATTCTGGATATTTTGCAACTCGCAGCTTATAGCGGAACGCCGATCGCAGAAATTGCACCGTTGTTAGAACGCAGTTTTAGTATCACCGAAGAAGTTACGACAACAGGAATCGTCGAAACGCCTTTACTCGAAACAATGCTGTTGCAATGGCGCAATTGGTGTTTAGAACGCGCATTGCTCACCTATGGCATCATTACCGAACTGTATTATCAGTATTTGTTACCCGATAGCAACTATCAACAACATCTCCTACGCCGTTATCAAGCGGTACTCGCAGATGATGTCGATGACTACCCAGGAGTGATGCGCGATGTGTTCGACTTTTTGCTCGATCGCCAAGTTGTTGGCGCGTTTACCTATAACCCGAATGGCGGAATTCGTTTAGGATTAGGTGCAGATCCAGAATATATCGCAGGGTTACGCGATCGCTGTCGCGTCGAATCTTTACCACAGCCACTTGGGAATTGTCTGGCAAATACATTATCGCTACCCGTTAGTGAATTACTCGATAACACGGCTGGCATCTTGTCACTACCAAACTTTCAGTCTATTCAAACCACTTCTAGAAGAGATTTATTAAGAGAAACCTCTGAGATTATTGCCCAAGCAGTGCGATTAGGACAAATTCAACCGCAGGAAATCGCCGTTATTGCGCCTGGTTTAGATGCGATCGCGCGGTACACGCTGGTAGAATTGCTGACTAAGCAAGAAATTCCTGTCGCCCCCCTCAACGATCAACGTCCCCTTGTCAGTTATCCGATTATTCGGGCTTTACTCACCTTATTAAGCTTCGTCTATCCTGGTTTAGGACGCTTAGTTGATCGCAACGCGGTAGCTGAGATGCTAGTTGTATTGAGTAGACATCGACAAGAGACGCTGATGCCTAATATTGACTTAGTACGCGCGGGACTCATTGCCGATCATTGTTATCAACCGCATCCAGAACAACCGAATTTGTTACCTGTAACCGCATACGATCGCTGGGATCGCTTGGGCTACGCCGCAACGACAGCTTATGAAGAAATCATTCAATGGATCGAATTACAGCGATCGCAACAACAACAGCGATTGATTCCTAGTCCGATTTCGCTATTAGACCGAGCAATTCAGCGGTTTTTGTGGAATGGGAGTAATTTACCCTACGAACAATTAGCCGCGCTGCGCGAACTTTTAGAAACCGCACAACACTACTGGGAAGTTGATACTCGATTTCGCCAAAGTGAAGTTATCGAGACACCTGCGCAGGGAGCGATCACGCAATTTGTCCAACTGCTGCAAAGTGGTACGATTACCGCTAATCCATATCCGGTACGTCCCATTGGTCCGATGAGTCGTGCTGTTACTTTAGCAACAATCTTTCAATACCGTTCTAGTAGAAAATGTCATCGCTGGCAATTTTGGCTTGATGCGGGTTCGCCGCTGTGGTTAAGTGGGGGTGCTGCAACGTTATTTAGCGCGCCGTTGTTTCTTCATGATCGCTACGCGCGAGGTTGGACTGCTGAAGATACACTTAATGCTGATTGGCAAAGATTACACCGCATTTTGCAAGATTTACTCTCTAGAGTAGAAGAGAGAGTTTATTTGTGTCATAGCGATTTAGCCGTAAATGGACAAGAACAAGACGGACCTTTGCTAGCATTAGTCAATGCTGCTGCACCACTCAACGTTAACGATTACACGCTCATCTAGCTTGACGCTTATCTCGGAGTCTGATGAATCAACTAGGTAAAAATATTAATGCTGAATTAGTTGCCGCATTGTTAATTCACTACAGCTTTGATTTAGGGGGCTACACAAGCAGTGAATTAATCGAGCAATGGTTTGCTAATTATCCAGAGAAATGGGTACGTGCTGCGGTGATTGAAGCCTTGTATCGCGGACGTTACAAAGCAGTTTCTGTCAATCAAATTTTAGCAGTGTGGCAGCGTCGAGGTGATGCGCTGCATCATTTCAACCACGAATTTGAGCGCCTTGTGTGCGCTGACTTACCAGAAACACTCATCGAACGACTCGAATCCGCAGATGACAAGATAGCCTACAATAGTCGAATGCATTTTGTCGCTGACATATCTCCACGCGCGAGTGGATCGCCAGTAATCGTTGTTGAACCTACAAGTCAACCTTATGTTACTAGTACTGTAAACGAAAGGCGATCGCTCGCAAGCGGCAACTATTCACCAATTGTGCGGTTTACTCCACCAGAAGCTACCACTTCAGACTTTTACGCAAAGCTTAAAGCTATTTCGCGTAGTACCAAAAAGCAGTCGGAATCTGATAATTTGTAGATGTCTTCCCACTGAAGTTGGGGCTACTATGCACACTCTAAATCCGAGTTTTCTTCATAAGTTTGTTTAGCTGCGAATTTATTCGTTCAGCCTCAAGTTGATGCATTCGATGTTTCAGTTTCTTGAGTTACTGGCTTTGCACCTCCCATACGAATTTCTGAGGTAAATGAAGCCATGCTAAACCCGCCAAAGCGTTTTAAGACACTGACGCGCATTCGCAAATTGGGACTTGCGAACCACAGGCGTTCTTCCGAAGACATTGTTTCGTACTCTGTGATTAAGGTTAATGCGCCATCGCTACCCATAACATAGCGCCCTGCAACAGGGACTTTTTCGGCGTAACCAATTTCGCGTAATAGCTTACCTTCGTGAGGATTTTCAGCGTCGGGAACCGAAACCAATACTGTAGAACCAATGTGCTTTTCTTCATCCCATTCCATTGTGCCATTCCAGCTAACGCGCGCGCCACAGCTAGCTTGGGTGGGATCAATCTCATACTGTTCGCAGAGTTTAACGACTTCTGGATGATCTTTTGGCAGTGTTTCAATTGTAATATCAGACTTTCCCGACTCAGATTGTTTAAAAGCTAAGTGATGACTTGTGCGGTGTGAAAACCATTTACCAGCACTTTGCTCGAAAAATTCTTGAATATCCATCAATTTATCCTGCGTTTAAACCTATATCCTAAGTTAGCAGCTTGCTTGGGTGTTTCAAACTTCAGGTAGAAGCTTTGTTTAGACGTTCTAAAGCAATTTTTGCAGCAGCGGCGACATTCGGATGGCTATCTTTTTCTAGGTATTTTAATGCAGACACGCTTTTTTCACTCGGTAGCTGACTTAAAGCTTCAGCAAGGCGTTGTCTTGTCAACCAATCTTCTGACTGCGCAAAACGCAGAATATGATCGACTGAGTTGATGTCTTTGATTTCACCTAACGCTGCGATCGCTGCTTGCTGTAACACAACTTCATCACTGTCTAAGGCTTGTAATAGCACTTCATGCGCGCGCGGATCTTTTAAATTCCCTAACGATACCGCTGCACTAAAACGAACTAACCATTCGGTATCTTCATAAAACGCGCGTACCAAAGCTTCAAAGGCTCTAAGATCGCCCAAATATCCTAAAGCCCCCGCCGCATCAGCACGAATTCCGTAATCAGGATCGGTTTCTAACAGTTTGACTAAGATCGGATAGCATTCATCGGTTGGTTTAATTCCCAACGCGAACACAGCCATTGAGCGAATTTGGAGGATTTCATCTTCTAAAACTTTTTTAATAAGTGGTACAGCATCTGCTGCGGGAACATCGCGCAACGCCGCAAGCGCCAACATGCGATCGCGTGAATTTGGACTTTCTAATTGTGCAGAAATTTCTTCTAGGCTGGAATGCGCCATGTATCAATGCCTTTTTTAATGTTCTTAATCTACTGTTACCATTTTTGACGTTAAGATCTACTTCCAAACGAGAGGTCTTATACCGTTTCAATTTAAAGTTGCGACATCTGGGCAGCTGCTTGTGCAGAGGAGAAATTACTTGTATTTTTCATGTAGTAGATTTGTATTATAATAGAATTTAGGAAGATAGGTTTTCTTTGTATAGCTGCGGTTTTAACCGCCAAGCTATTTGTTACATCAAACGAAAATGTCCCAAGTGTTCTTCGCCTTGACGTGCTGGTACAGAATTCGTGATTGGCTGTAGGCTAAGAATTTCAAAATCCGTCTCAAAGTATTGTTTAATCTCTTCAGGACTCACGCCAAAAGGTGGACCGCCAGGACGAGAATGCGTAAAAAAGATTGCTATGAGTTCGCCTCGTGGTTGCAAAATTTCTCGTACGACTTGTACATAAGCTTGACGCTGTTGTGGATTAATTGCGCAAAAACAAGTGTGTTCAATAACATAGTGGAAATACTGAGGAAATTCAGTAGGTAAGTCAAAAATATTACGTTTTAAGAATTTAGCTAAACTGCCACTTGCTTGGGCGATTGTAGTAGCTTCGGCGATCGCAGCAGGTGCAAAATCAAAACCAATCACATCAAAGCCATATTGAGCAAACGCGATCGCATCATAACCGCGACCACTACCTAAAACTGCTGCCTTTCCTGGCGGTAATTCTGACTGTAATAAACTTACAAACGCTGGTGCTGCTTGTCCTAAATCCCAACGTGTTGTTCCTTCTTGATAGCGCTGTTCCCAATATTCTGATTGAAACGTTTCCACTAATCCCCCCAATACAGATAGGGTACTGCCTTGCCTTTGTTACCCCTTTTTATGCTAAAACATGGTGGTCTAATATAGAGTCTCAAACTAAATCCGCTGCAAAACGATGATTTCAGTTGAGCATTTAAGTAAATTTTATGGATCTACACCAGCAATCCAAGATATCACCTTTAGCGTCGAACCTGGTGAAATTGTCGGGTTTTTAGGACCTAATGGTGCGGGTAAAACCACGACAATGCGGATTTTGACTGGATATCTGCCAGCGACGAGTGGAAGTGCCAAAATTGCAGGCTATGAGGTTCATGAGAATTCCTTAGCAGTACGTCAGCGCATTGGTTACTTGCCAGAAACACCGCCGTTGTATCCTGAAATGACGGTTGAAGCATTTTTGTACTTTGTGACGCGACTCAAAGGTGTTCCCGCAGGCGATCGCGCATCAAAAGTAGACGCGGCGCTGAAACGCTGCAACTTACAGGAAAAACGCCGTGTGTTGATTCGCAAGCTTTCTAAAGGTTTTCGCCAACGCGTAGGAATTGCGCAAGCGATCGTTCACGATCCCCCTGCAATTATTCTCGATGAACCAACCGTCGGACTTGACCCGCGACAAATTATCGATGTTCGCAATCTCATCAAAAGCTTAGCAGGAATGCATACGATTATCCTATCTACGCATATCTTGCCTGAAGTAAGGATGACGTGTAACCGCGTCACAATTATTAATCAAGGAAAAGTTGTGGCAACAAATACACCAGATAATCTCGAAGCAAGTTTAGCGGGTGGTTCTGGCTATGAGTTAGAAATTGAAGGGAATTCCACTGCTGCACAACAGCAAATACAACGCTTACCAGGAGTGCGGGTCGTAGAACCCGTGACAACAACAGAAATCCCTGCACGTGCGGTGTTGCGTGTCGTGTCAGAACCTGGAATTGAACCTGGAAAAGAGATTATTGCTGCTTTGGTGAGTATGGGAATCGGTGTTCATGAAATGCGACGCACGCGGGCGAGTTTAGAAGATGTGTTTTTGCGTCTAACGACTCAAGAGAAATTAGAAGACAATGCGAACGCAACCGAGAAGCAGAAAGAAGAGGTAACGCAATGAGACTGATTTGGGCTAATATTGCGGCAATTTATCGCAAAGAGTTACAAAGTTACTTTGCATCGCCTTTAGCTTATGCAATCGCCGGAATTTTCTGGCTATTGTCGGGATTCTTCTTTACGGTTATTTTACTAGGTCCGCAAGGATATGTTTCCTTAGCTGCGCAAGCCGATTTACAAGCACAACAAATCGGAGTACCTGCACCACCAATTGATGTAGCTTATGAATTTTTACGCGCTTTTTTAGGTATTATGGGTTCGCTAGCGTTGTTTGTGCTACCCATTCTCTCGATGGGTTTGTATGCTGAAGAACGCAAACGCGGCACTTTAGAGTTACTCGCGACGTCACCAGTGACAAATTGGGCTGTTGCTGTTGGCAAGTTGTTGGGAGTATTAACGTTTTTTGTGGCGATGATTCTGCCGTTATTAGCGTATCAAGCGATCGCGCTGAGCGCCGCAAATCCCCCTGTTCCGCCCGCAGTTCCGCTATTAGGACATTTGGGCTTGATTCTGTTAGCAGCGAGTGTGTTGTCTTTAGGAATGTTTATCTCTTCACTAACGGATAGCACATTACTCGCAGCAGTTCTGACGTTTGCTTTAATTCTCTTTCTCTGGGTGATTGATACTGTGGCGCGGGCGTTTAGTGGTTCAATGGGAGAAGCATTAGGTCATCTTTCGTTACTAAGACATTTTAATAACTTGGTTCAAGGGATTTTTGACACAAGTAGTATTATTGTATTTGCAAGTTATATTTTCTTGGGGATTTTCCTGACTGCTCAATCTATCGATGCATTGCGCTTCCAACGTTCTTGACTCTAGCTTCGAGTTGTAAACCTTTTTAGAAACAAACCACAAAGGCACATAGACGCCCGTAGGGCGGCTTCTTGTAGAGTAGAACGCAAAGGAAAGAGATAGGGAGAGATATTACCCAAAAAATTTAGGATCGCTGTATATGAAGTCTATTGCGAGAAGAAATCAGAGGTATTGGAAGTATTTGTTTTGGCTTGGTCCAATTCTTTTTGTTGCTGGGTTAACGGCGGGATTCGTATCTAATGATTGGGAACCAGTACCCTTAGGATTGATTGTTGCTGGTGTCGTTATTACTGGCTTATGGCTGATATTGAGTGCGAATCAAAATCGTTGGTGGAGTCGGCGTTCAACTCAAGCAGGAACGAATGCACTGATTGCTACACTTTCTGTATTGGCACTTTTGGGGTTGATTAATTTCTTAGCTGTGCGCTATCCGGTGCGGCGCGACTTTACGGAAGCCCAGTTGTTTACCTTGGCACCACAATCACAGCAACTCGTGCGGAATTTGTCGCAACCTATCAACGTGTGGATTTTTGACCGCAATCAAGACCAGCAAGATCGCGAATTGCTAGAAAATTATCGTCGGCAAAATCCGCAATTTAGTTTTGAGTACGTCGATCCGCAAGTGCAACGCGGATTAGCCGAAAAGTTTGGTGTCAAGCAATTTGGTGAAGTTCATCTCGAAGCAGGACAACAGCGGCGGTTAGTGCAAGTTGTGAATAATGAACAACGACTGTCAGAAGTGCGATTAACGAATAGTATTCAGCAAGTGATTAGCGATCGCACCGCAAAGGTTTACTTCCTACAAGGACACGGCGAACTTCCCGTCACGGGCGAACAAGGTGGACTCTCGCAAGCGTTGACTGCCTTGGGAGAACGCAACTATACAACCGAACCGCTCAACTTAATTCAAAACCCGACGGTTCCTCAAGATACCACAATAGTTGTGGTCGCAGGTCCTAAACAACCATTATTTCCGTCAGAAGTCAAGGCTTTGACTGATTATCTTAATAGGGGTGGTAGTTTACTTTTGATGATTGACCCCAACACTAATCCAGGGCTAGACGGTTTATTGAAATCTTGGGGTGTTACCCTCGACAATCGCATTGTGATTGACCCAGCGGGCGCAAGTATTGGTTTTGGTCCTGCGGTTCCTGTGGTAGATACTTACGGTGAGCATCCGATTACGCAGGATTTTAATAATGGAATTTCTTTCTACAGTGAAGCGCGATCACTAGAACTGAGTGAAGTTGCTGGAGTCCAAGCAACACCTTTACTCATTACAAGTCCGCAAACTTGGGCAGAAAGTAATTTGCAGGGCGATCAATTACAGTTTAATCCAGAAACAGACGTTCAAGGTCCACTCACAATCGGTGCTGCACTAAGCCGCAAAGTCAATAATCAACAGTCGCAAGAAGCAAGACTTGTTATTTTTGGCGATTCTAATTTTGCAGTAGATGGATTATTTGAGCAACAACTTAACGGCGATGTGTTCCTCAACTCGATAGGGTGGTTGAGTAAGCAAGACGAAGAAACCTTATCAATTCGCCCCAGAGAACCAAGAAACCGCCGCATTAACTTAGCAGCACAGCAAGCCAACGTTTTAGGTTTAACCGCACTGCTATTGATTCCCTTAATTGGCTTCGCCTCAGCCGTATTTTTATGGTGGCGCAGGAGATAAGCAGAAGGTAGTAGTGTAGGTGGGTATGAGGAAACAATAGCAAAGTAATTAGCTCTCTTCCACACTCCCCACACTCCTACTCTCCCATACTCCCACTCGTCACTAGCCATTAATCACTAACCACTATGAAGCTACAGCGTACTACTTTGATTTTGCTACTTTTAGCACTAGGTTTAGGTAGCTTTGTTTATTTTTATGAAATTCGAGGTGCGACACAGCGTCAGGAAGCAAAAGCAAGAGAACAGCAAATCTTCGGGTTTACGCAAGAACAAGTACAAGCATTAAGGATTCAAACGCAAGGACAAACGTTAAACTTTGAGCGGGAGAATGGACGATGGTTGATGACTACTCCTGAGAAGACTCCCGCAAGTAATGCATCGATTTCCTATTTACTTGATTTACTTGTACAAGGAAGAAGCGATCGCACAATTCAAGTTCCTGCGAATCAACTGACAGACTACGGTTTAGCCAAACCGCAAGCAACCGTTACAGTCACGCTCAATAATCAGCAAACGCATCAGTTAAATTTGGGCAATCCTGACTTTACTGGCAACTTCTTATATGCGCAAGTTGATCCTGGAACTAACCCTAGCGGTAATGTAGATTTATTCTTGGTGTCTTCAGATTTCCAAAATGGTGTCAATCGCGATTTAGCCGAGTGGAAAATTGAAAACGATACACCGCAAACACCTACTTCTGCTAGCCCGTCGCCTTCGCCATGAACCGCCCTACCGCAACTTTACTCATTTCGTGTCCCGATCAAAAAGGTTTAGTCGCTAAAATTGCTAACTTTATCTACGCCAACGGCGGTAATATCATTCATGCCGATCAACATACCGATTTTGCAGCAGGTTTGTTTTTGACGCGCATTGAATGGCAACTTGATGGCTTTAATTTACCACGCGAATTGATTGCACCAGCATTCGGTGCGATCGCTCAACCATTACAAGCACATTGGCAATTACATTTTTCTGATACTATTCCGCGTATTGCCATTTGGGTAAGTAAACAAGATCATTGTTTGTTCGACTTAATTTGGCGACACAAAGCTAAAGAATTTACTGCTGAAATTCCTTTAATTATTAGCAATCACCCTGATTTAAAAGAAGTTGCTGAGCAATTTGGTATTGATTTTCATCATATTCCAATTACAAAAGAAAATAAACCTACTCAAGAAGCACAACAACTCAAACTATTACAGCACTACAAAATAGATTTAGTGGTATTGGCAAAATATATGCAGATTGTCAGTCCAGATTTTATTAATAAGTTTCCTAATATTCTTAATATTCATCACTCATTTTTACCTGCTTTCATCGGTACAAGTCCTTATCACCAAGCTTATCAACGAGGAGTCAAAATTATTGGCGCTACAGCACATTATGTCACACCTGAACTCGATGCCGGACCAATTATTGAGCAAGATGTAGCACGAGTTAGTCACCGCGATGATGTAGCTGATCTCATTCGGAAAGGGAAAGATTTAGAGCGCGTAGTGTTAGCAAGAGCAGTGCGATCGCATTTACAAAATCGTGTTTTAGTTTACGGTAATCGTACAGTAGTCTTTGAGTAGAACTTTATAAAACGAGTTAATTTACCAATTTCTAATTACCAGTTACCAACACATAAACTACATTAATTTGTTCCATAACGTCAAAAAATCTTCTTCTGTCGGTTCTTTAACAACGATATTATTCAAATTATGACGGAGTTCTGCGAGAGCTTCATAGACTTGCTTACGTGCGCGATTAACTCCCCCTAAAGGTTGATGTTCGGGTAACGAGTGCCACGGTGTGAAAGATAAATTTTCGCAGAATTCCATCTGTTGTGGAACAGTGAATTGCTGGCGAGGAATTTTAATCGTTGCTACTTTCTGAAACGGTGATTTCCATTCAATTCTCGGATCTTCAATTGGCATTTTTTGGGGATCTGTTTGCAACTGAATTAAGAAATCAAAGCTTGCATCTTGATGATTTAGATGCTCAATCATAGCTTGGCGGAGATAATCTGGTGTTTGAATAACAGCTGGTGTAGGATTCTGAGAACTTGGTACCGCGGTGAATTTGATCGCGCGATCGCCTAGTTTATACGGCGTACTACTCCAGTATTGAATCACTAGAGGACTATTCACTTTTTTGTTAAGCATTACCATCCCAATAATAAATTCTCGTAAATGCCATTTAAATGGATTGGGATTGAGAAAGAAAAATTTTAGTGGTAAATTACCTTTAGCTAATTGTCTGGCTCTAAAGAATTCAACGTAATCTTGTACATCTTTAATAAAGAAGACAGGATGATTAATTAATAGTAAATCTTGCGTTTTTTCTTGTTTTTGTCGTTCTAATAGTTTTTCACCTTCTACTCCAAAAAGCTTAATTGCCATTCCTCGAACATCTTTTTTTGTATCGTCAACTGCTTTATTATTAGAAAAACGAATTGCCGCAGTAAAAGTACGAGGGTGTTTGAAAATTCCTGCTTTTAGTTCTTGGGGAATACCCTCATCAATAATAAATTCTGCTCTCACACAACCATGATGTTTAGGGTGAGCGTCGCGTAAAACAGGTCTAATATTGTCTGGAAAGCTTTGCTTAAGCGCATCAATACTAATCTGCTCAATTTCTTTTATACCTGCTATTTCTCCGGTAATAGGATACTCTTTACCAAGTTCAAGTTTTTTAAGCTGCATAATAGTTCCTGTTCTGAGGCTATTTTGAAGTGTAAGACGCCTAGTTTCAAATACTCTTTTTGTTAGCGAACTACATTTTTACAACAGCAGCTAAGATAAAAAATCTGAAAACTTAATTAAAATTAACTCTTTTCTCTGTGCCCTCAGTGTCTGGAGTGGTTCGTTTATACTCTTTATCATAGATTTTCTCAGCAATATGAAGCTATGGGAAGGATTTTGCTGAAATACGCGTCAATAACTGATAGTTATTTATTCGGTGAGAGGAATGAAAATTAAAGGTAAAATGATTTTGTTTGCTGTTAGCGCAGCTTTAGGGTTGATGCCTTTAATGAATTTGGCGAATGCTCAAAATAACGCAACATCTGCACAACCTTGGTATAACTGTAGAACGCGTGAACTTTGGACTTTGCAAAAGCAAGCTTGGTGTCAAAAAGCTGAGCGAGTGAAAAACATGACTTATCAGCTACCTAATGTTGGTTCAGTTCAACTCCAAAATGGTTCTTATCAGGCTCGAACGAAAGGCGTTACAGTCACGTTAATTGATAAGCCAGGTGCGCTCGCATTTACAGATATTAATGATGATGGAAATGAAGATGCGGTAACTGTGTTAGTAGTCAATGGAACAGAGGCAGTGTATTTGTCACCAGTTCTTAATGTAGCAAGTAATCCGCGTAATGTGAATTCAGTTTTGTTGGGCGATCGCGTTCAAGTTCAGTCGATTGTTGTTAACGCGGGACAAATTCAAGCGAACATCACCAAAAATAACCAAGCACTCACGCAAACTTATACAATATCAGGAAATAATCTCACGCTTGTCTCCGAGTGTCTAACCGCAACCAACGAGCGCGATAGTTATAGTGCAATTAATCTAGAACAAATCAACTCAGAGTTAACCGGAAGCAATCCTAGAGAAATCGCGATCGCGGCGTTTGGAATCCAAGAACCACAAGAAGGTAATTTTCAACAAACAGTAAGTGTTGACGATCGCAATCCTCAACAAGTTGTCGTGACAATGACGCAAAACAATTTACCTGATGATTCAGTGCAAGATGTACGCTATCGTGTAGAATTTGAGCCAGTGGCAAATCAATCGCAATGGCGGATGGTATGGGCTGGTAGACAACAGCGCTGTCGCCAAGGGCGCGGTTCTCAAAACTGGACAACCGAAGCTTGTCTGTAAACTCAAATAAAAAACCTCCTGCATAAATCTTTTAAGCCTACAGACTGAAGCCGTTTGATCGCAGCAGAGGTCAGGTTTTTAGAGCAGCAGAGAAGAAGTTCTTTGTAGCTCTTTTTTAAAGAATTGGCATAACACAATTAGACCACAAAGGTGGTCTTAGTTTGATTAGCGGCGACTGAAGTCGCCAAGCGATTTTATGCAAACACAAACTTGTTACTACTGAGTGTACTTGCTTGAACACCTGTGAGGACAGCGATATCTTGATTTAAAGCACGAATCACCGTATTAGCACCATTTTGTGTAATAGTGAGGTCATCAAACGAGTTAATCGCTGCAACTCCACTAATTCCAATTACGTTGTTACCTAGATTAAAGTCAGTAATTGTGTTTGCTGTTTGTGGTAGTTGATTTAACGCAATCCAGAACTGATCGTTACCAAAACCACCACTCAGGAAATTGCCACCGTTACCAGCATAAAGGACATCATTGCCGAATTGACCATAAAGCTGATCGTTCGCTCCCCCAGCCAATAAAGTATCATTACCAATACCACCGTATAGTTGGTTATTACCCGTACCATCTGCGGCATTTAAATAGTCATTGCCAATACCACCGAGTAGAGTGTCATTGCGGCGAGCGAATAATTCATCGTTACCTCTGCCACCATTAATGATATTGTTACCAGTTGAACCTGGTGCAGAACCTACTAAGTCATCACCATTACCTGCAAAAATAGTTTGTCTACCTTGGGCGGCGATTTCATCATCTCCAGCAGTTCCAAATACCAAGCGAGAATTACCGACTGTGGAAGTTGGATTTGCTAGCGCAAAGCGCGAGAGTAACGGATCGTGATCGCTATCTTGATCGACAAACTCCGCATTAACGTGGACGATATCGTATTCAGCTATCGGTAATAAGCTATCGGTGACTAAAATGTGATCGAGGGCTTGCGAGTTACCTTCAAAAATGTAGCTGTAGCGTTCATTTTCTGGTAGAGTTTCAGTTAAATTGTTGAGGACTTGTTCAGCACCACCTTCTAGAACTTCCAAAGGCGGGAAGAACTGAAATTCATTCAAGTCACCTAATACAATCGCTCTCGCGTCTGAATTTGCTGCTAAGATATCTTCGACAAACTCACGATTAATGCGCGCTTGTTCAGCACGGACATCTTCGCGATTATTTGTAGGAGGTTGAAAGCGACCAAACAGCGGATCGCTACCACTTTTTGCGCTAAAGTGATTGTTGATTAAAAATAACCGCTGACCATTAAAGACAAACTCACCCGCAAGTGGTTTGCGGCTAGCAGTAAATGCTGGATCGTTAGGTTCTACTCTACCAGGACTTTCTGACAGCCGACCGTTAATAATTGTCGTTTCACTTGTTGCAGTACCGCCAGGGCGATCAATAAAGTTCACGCGTTCGGGGTTGTAGAGATAGCCGACGCGAATGTTACCGCCAGGTTGTCCGCCATCTTGTCCATCAACAGGGACGATGTCACGGAATTTGTAAGTAGGACCACCACGCGCAGCGATCGCATCAATTAATACCTGATAAGATTGGGAAGCATCGACAATACCGTTATTTGTTGGACCAGAGTTATCCTGAACTTCTTGCAATGCAATAACATCTGGTGCTTTCAGGTTTTGGGCGATATGTCCGGCGATGCCGTTAATTTGTGATGCAGAACTACCAGGATGAAAGTTTTCGATATTATAAGATGCCACTGTTAAGCGATCGCCTACTGGATTTAAAGTTGTGACTTCCCGCTGTAAACCTCCTGGTGTTGCGGTGACAGGAACAGTACTTAATACTTCAAAGTTACCGAAACTGTAATCTAGAATGCCAGTGACACTATCTATGCGATCGCCAACATTGACTTGCGGTGCAGATCCTGGTGTCAAATTACGGTCGATTTGAATTTGAATGCGTTCGGGGTTAAAATCGTCAGGACTAATTACAATTCCACCACGCGGAGTCCGTCCTGTCGCCGCAATGCCATTATCTCCTAATACCCAAATTTCGTTAAACTGGTTTGTCGGACCAACAACAACACCACCATCAACTTGCACGCGCATTCCTTCTAAACTTTCGTAGAAGTCGAGTCCGTTGCGTTGTGGGTTAAATTCGTTACCAGGATTTTCGACATCACCACCCACAGCATCGCCATAAATTCTTTCCGTAGGTGGCTTCCTTCCTTCTACACCGATAATTGTTGATTCTGGTAGCGCATTACCACGCGACAATATGTTAAAACTTGCACCACTAATCTGCGTTGTTGTCAAATTACCACTACTTGCACCACCAGGACGAAACTCGCCCACGGTTCCACTCGCCAAAACTTCATCGCCTACAGCAACATTGGGAGCAGAAGCAGTAAAGATAAAAATACCATCTGACGTCGCCTCATTGCCGTCACCTGTTGCATCTTGAATGTAAAAGCCGTTATTTCTCACAGCGGTGACGATTCCAGGAACGTTTGTCACTTGCTGTCCTTCTAAGGGTGAACGATGCGATGTTCCTTGAATATCAAAAATCCTTACATCACCAGGTTCAACGGGTTCGGGGTCTGGATCGCCTTGTTCACTAATTGCAATCGTAAAATCATCAATCGCTAAACCATGATCTGCACCAGGGTGATCGGGGTCAAACCAACGTAACCAAATTTCTTGTTCAGCTTCTAAGACTAAATTTGTCAAAGTTGCTGATTTAAAAGTGCGATTAGCATCAGCATTACCATTGAGCGCCCCTGTTGTACCGCTTGTCACCGGGCTGGTAAAATCGAGAGGGTCAAAGTTAATCCAGTTGCCTGTTGTTAAATTTTGCGCTCCGATTTGGTAAGAAAAATCAACTGTTTGCGCGGCGTTTGCACCACTAAAGCGCCATTGTTCGCCAAAGTAACTAATATCTAGTCCAGTAATTGTCTCATTGGTGTCATTAATTAAGCGTACTCCCCAATAGAAATCTCCTGCTGCTGCATTTCCTGAACCAATTGAACCTAAAGCGCGATCGCTGTTACCTGCTAAGCCAAAGCTGTAAAGATTTCCTGCATTACTACTTCCGGTAGATGCGACAATACTTGTTCCGGTTCCAGTTCTTGCTGTGTACCAACCTGGAATTGTCGCGTCATTCGCCCAAGTTGCAGAACCAGAATCAATTAAAGAATCAAAATTTTGTGAGTAACCGTCTTGAAAATTAACCGCTGCCATTTAATCACCTCTGGGATTGTAAGTGCGATCGCAGCTACAGATCTTCCGTAGTCTGCCACTTTCTACAAATCCCACAGGAACTTTAACAAATCTCTATCGGAAGATTAAAACTGATTGGTAATTAGTAACGGGTAATCGGTTTGCATTTATAAGTATTCCCCAACTCCTCGCCTTTTAGTTGTATTGCGGATCGTTTAACTCTTTCCATTTTGCTTCTGCGGCTTGATATGCTGCTAAGTATTCTGCACCACCCAACATGACATCTCCATAGTATTCATAAGGTGCAGCACCGTAAACTGGCAGAGGATTGTCTTCAGGATAGTCTTCTTGTGCTTCTTCTATGGCGGCTTTGAGTTGTTTGAGTGTAAGTTGCTGTGCAGGATAGTAGTAAAGGTCTTCAGCTTTGTTGTTTAAAAAAGGTAGTGTCGGATCGATAATGCGATCTTCGAGTTCGATCCAACTGTGTTCGATGATGCGATAAGGTTTCGCTGCTAAAACTAAAAAGCCTTGTACGTACACTGCACCATCAGTTGCTAGGGCTGCTTTGTAGGCGTTGTCAAAGCTGTGTTTTGCTTTACTTTTGATATTATTAGCGATTTCTCGCGAAACAGTTTCATCTAGTTGTTTACTCATAAATTGAAACTAGTGTTGAGAGCAGAGTATATTTACCAAGCTACTGCATTTAACCTGATTTACCTAAAGCGATCGCCATTGAACCGGTAACGACTAAAATAGCACCTGCGAAACCTAAAAGTGTCAATTGTTCGCTGTCAATCCAACTAAAAATCGACGAATGGGATTAAACGGCATTTAGTCGATACATTGGGGTTTTCCTTTTTTACACACTGCTTAGTGTACTCCTCGACCGCACCTACCCGCTGTAAAGGCTTTTTATGAAAAAGGTTCCGCGCCAAAAACTAGGATTGCTCTTGCTTGTTTGGATGCATTGCACTTTTGAATATCAGCCCTATCTATTCGCAGCAGCCAGTACAACGCCGAATCGAACGAGTGGAAGGATATCTAGCAACGCCAGAACCGCTTGAGTTTAATAAATCGCTAGTGCAACAACTCAGGATACCCGCAGGATTTCTGATTAATGTCTTTACCAAAGACTTAGGGAATCCTCGCAATATCGCGATTGCCCCCGATGGCACAGTTTATGTCACGCGCCGTGAAGAGCAAGATGTTATTGCACTACGCGATCGCAACCGTGATGGACGTGCAGACGAGATGCGGATGATCGCCTCAAATTTACCGTTTGTCAATGGAATTACGATTTATCAAAATCGCTTGTACTATGTCACCGATACGAGTTTGTATGCCTCTGATTTAGGTCGTAACGGTGCAGTTGGTAAACCCCAAGTTTTGATTATGGTGTAATTTATCGCGTAACGTATGCAGGTACAGCAAGAAGATAATTACTAGTAAATAAACTTTCTTCTTCCTTTAGAAAGATATTACTCACGCTTTTAGACGACTTTAAAAACACGCACAGAACCTCCGCAGTTCAAGTCTCCCGTTGAAGCAAGTGACGTGGATTTAGAAGGCGAAAATTTCTTCAAGCTTGTCACTTTTTCGCCACATTGTCTGAGAATACTAGATAACATGACGTTAAATGGCTCAATATTCTAGTTGAAATTTAGCATATCGGAGTATTTGCGATGGGTCTTATCATTACTTGGTTTGTCACTACAATCAGTTTCTTAATTATTTCGAGACTACCCATCGGCGTAGAAATTGATAGCTTTGGTAAAGCTGCATTATCAGCCGCAATTTTTGGAATTCTTAATGCATTTGTTCGTCCAATTATTGCTTTTTTTGCTTTTCCGATTACTCTCCTAACTTTAGGGTTATTTAGCATTGTCATTAATGCAATTATTTTTGGTTTGGCAGCACTATTAGTGCATGGATTCCGCTTGCGTTGGGGAATTTGGAGCGCGCTGATCGGTACGATCGCACTGAGTATTGTTAATTCGATACTATTTAGTATACTCGGAACACTAAGATTATAAATAGTTTAACGTCAATCTCAAAATAAGTGGAAAGAGAAAGATGTTGCAAATGAAAAATCCCTGGGTTGCCGGAACCTTTTGGGTCGTTTTATATCTTTTAATCACGCTTTCTCCTTTGCTGATTCTGTTGATTCATCCAGTACCAGGCGGAAGGGGATTTTGGATCGAATTTTCTGCCGCCTTGGGTTATGTAGGCTTAGCAATGATGATGTTGCAGTTCGCATTAACCGCACGGTTTGATGCGATCGCGGCTCCTTACGGCATTGATATTGTTCTACAGTACCATCGCTACATCACGCAGGTTGCCTTTGCGTTAATTCTGGCGCATCCGATTATTTTGTTCGTTCGCGATGCGGAATATCTACAGCTACTCAACTTTTTTGAGGCACCGTGGCGGGCAAGATTCGCGGTGATCTCGACAATCTCATTAATTTTGCTCGTTGTCACTTCACTGTGGCGACAGAAGCTTAAGCTTAACTACGAAGTGTGGCGCACTAGTCATGGAATTTTGGCTGTCCTGGCGGTGGGATTAGGGTTAGCTCATGCGTTTGGCGTTAATTATTATCTAGCGCTACCTTGGAAAGCATTGTTATGGATACTCTTAGCACTGCTTGCTTTTGGTTCGTTGATTTATGTTCGTTTAATCAAGCCGTGGTTAATGACGCAAAAGCCGTATCGAGTCGAAGCAGTGGTACCACAGCGAGGTGATGTTTATACATTAGTCCTCCGTCCGCAAGGTCATGAAGGTATTCGTTTTTTACCAGGACAATTTGCTTGGTTAACGCTTGATCGGTCTCCTTATCGCATTCAAGAGCATCCGTTTTCATTTTCTTCTAACGGCGATCGCACCGATCAAGTTGCACTGACGATCAAAGCCGTTGGTGACTTCACAAACACTATCAAAGATGTCCAGCCAGGAACAAAAGCTTTTCTTGATGGTCCGCATGGGGCTTTTACTCCTGATCGCTTTGATTGTAGTGGGCTGGTACTCATTGCAAATGGTGTCGGGGTTACACCGATGATTAGCATTCTGGTAACGCTTGCTGAACGCGGCGATCATCGACCGATTCGTTTGATTTATGCCAATGGTTCTTGGGAAGATGTTGCTTTTCGCGAAGACTTGGAATATCTCAATAAGCGATTAGATAGTCTCACAGTAACGCACGTGATTAAGGACCCTCCGGATGATTGGCCTGGAGAATCAGGCTATGTTGATAAAGACCTGCTAGCACGACACATTCCGCAAAATCGCGAAGGTTGGCGTTATTTTCTTTGCGGTTCTCCCCGCTTTTTAGATGAAGCCGAAAAAGCTTTACACGACTTAGGAGTACCTGCAAAAGCTATTCACATGGAACACTTTAATCTTGTTTGATGGAGGTCATAGCTCAAGAATTATGCGTTTCAACATTATGCTCGAAGTTGTTGCTTTTGTTTCGGTTGTCTTGGTTTTGACATCTGCTTTGTTCGGCTATGTTCAAAGAAATCCGGTCGAGCCGAGTATAGATTCTGGTTGGGTTGAACCAACTAACCAATAAACTTTATGCGCATGCGATCGCGTTTTTCCTGGTTTTCCTTCCTAGAACGGGGTAAAGACCAAAAAAAAGTTGAATGAGTTCAAAGCAAAGTCCTTGCAACTCCAGAAGTCCACTGCGGTGGACTTTATTTTTTGGCTGTGAGTTCATTCGCGATTTTACTCAGCATAAATGCGCAAGTAGGATAATTGTCGATAAGCGCTAGTTTATATCTACCCAAGGGTAGTATTTTAGGTGTTAGCTTTATAGTAACTGTTCTTATACTATAAGCAAACTTCACAAACCAAGCTCGAAACTTTACATAAGCTTTAATTAATAATTGGTAAAAATTAATCTCGATTAGTGGTAATCTGTAAAAACAATTAAATTTTCTGTTTACAGAAATTAAGTTTGTAGATATTAGCAGAATGGCAACCTTTGTGCGTTATGACTAAAAGAGGAGTGAATTTAATTATATTATTAGTCCACCAATTTTTATTTATTGTACATTTTTGGAACTTCAGCTAATAAGTCGCAGTCTGTCAGTTTCAACGAATTAAATATTAAAAAAAATCCATAAAATTCCTTCCTCGATTTTGATTAAGGAAAGGAACATTCTATTGAAAATTTGCCAGGAATGTAAAGAGATGGTAGATGCTCTATCAAAGGTTTGGTTACGCTTACGTAACCGCCATTTTTTTGTCGCCGATGCAGTGATTTTTTTGCTGACACCTGCATTAGCACTGGCTTTGCGCCTTGATAAACTATTTGTTTTTAGAGTTTACGGAACCGATGTTCTTATTGTAACAGCAGCTTTTTTAGTAGTAAAGATATTACTGTTGTATCAATTTGGCTTTTATCGTAGGTGTTGGCGTTACGCCAGTATTGATGAATTGATTCAAGTCGTCGCTTCGATGGCTGCGGTCTTAGTAGTTCAAACTTGGTTATTTTATGTGCTGTATTACACGACTGATTTAATCAGTAATTTGCCGCGATCGCTACCGTTGCTCGATGGAATACTGAGTCTCATATTAGTAGGTGGAATACGCTTTAGCGTGCGGGCGCTCGAGCGCGCGTGTCAGCTTCCGAAAACAAATCAGCAATACGAACGCGCTTTGATCGTCGGTGCAGGACATGCAGGTGTGTCATTAGTGCAAACGATTCAGCATAATCCTAAGCTAGGTCTTTATGCAGTTGGTTTTGTTGACGACGATCCGACAAAACTAGGGTTACGGATTCGGGGAATTCGGGTACTCGGCGATCGCCATAGTATTCCTGAAATCATTCGCGCTTTTAATATTGAGCGTGTCATTATTGCAATGCCTACGGTTTCTGGGAAAGTGATTCGCGAAATTGTTGATCGCTGCCAGTCACTGGGGGTGGCAACAAGTACTTTACCCAGCATTCATGAGATTCTCAGCGGTCATGCTCGTGTTGCCAGTATTCGCGATGTCAAAATTGAAGACTTACTACGGCGAGAACCAATAAAAACAAATGTGGAAGCAGTATCGCACTTCCTTAATGGCAAACGAGTTCTGATTACAGGTGCAGGCGGCTCAATCGGTAGCGAGATTTGTCGTCAAGTTCTGCAGTGCTGTCCTGCCGAAATTTTGCTTGTTGGACACGGCGAGAACTCTGTGTTTAATATTCAGCAAGAACTTCAACAAGCCTTAGAAACTTGGCATCGTTGTTCTACCAATATCCCTCGGCTGACGACGTTGATCGCGGATATTCGCTTTGCTGCGCGTTTAGATTATGTTTTTGAGCAATTTAAACCGGATATTGTCTTCCACGCCGCAGCACATAAGCACGTACCTTTGATGGAAGCCAATTCTCCCGAAGCAATTACAAACAACGTTGTGGGAACCAAAAATTTGCTCGATTTGGCGCTGCGCTACAACGTCAAACACTTTGTCATGATTTCCACCGACAAAGCTGTGAATCCTACAAGTATTATGGGTGCAAGCAAAAGAGCCGCAGAGATGTTAGTTCTCAAAGCCGCGCAAGTCAGCAAAAAACCTTTTGTTGTTGTGCGATTCGGTAATGTTTTGGGCAGTAGGGGCAGTGTTGTTCCAACGTTTAAGCGACAAATCGCCGCAGGAGGTCCGATTACGATTACGCATCCTGACATTTGTCGTTATTTTATGACAATTCCAGAAGCTGTACAACTTGTGTTGCAAGCTGCGGTCATCGGTCACGGTGGCGAAGTGTTTATGCTTAACATGGGGGAACCTGTCAAAATTGTTGATTTAGCAAAGGATTTGATTCGGCTTTCGGGTTATGAAGTCGGCAAGGATATCGATATTGTATACACAGGGCTACGACCAGGCGAAAAACTCTATGAGGAATTGTTTATTCCTGGCGAACGCTACGAACCAACGCAGCATGAAAAAATTCTCTCAGTACGCAACGCGAGTGGCATCATTCCTGAAAATTTAGAGTCAATGGTCGCAGCGCTTTGCCAAGCAGCCGATTTGAATGATAATCAAGCGATTGTTTCTTTGCTACAGCAGTTGGTAACTGAGTACAAGCCAGGCGGTAGCAGTACGACTAAAAAGAGTGCGATCGCTCGCACTTTTCGTCAACAAAATCTTACTCAAGTTACGTCCGAATCACTACAACTCGAAAAAGACTTAAAACGGGCATTAATGCAACGCGAGTTGCGAATTCACTATCAACCGATTATCAACTTAGCAACGCAGGAAATTACAAGCTTTGAAGCTTTACTGCGCTGGCAACATCCGCAACAAGGTTTGATTGCACCCGCAAAGTTTATCAACATCGCTGAAGACACAGGCTTAATTGTACCCATTGGTTGGTGGGTATTACGTCAAGCGTGCCAACAACTTCAACGTTGGCAACAGCAATTTCCGCATACACGCTTGGGAATGAGTGTCAATCTTTCGCGCCAGCAGTTTTTTCAAGCTGACTTAAGCGAACGAATCGCCCAAATTTTGGCAGATGTTCGTTTGCACGCAGGTAGTTTAAGGTTAGAAATAGCTGAACACGCGATCGTAGAAGATGATGAATATACTTCGGCGCTGATGCGACAGTTAACTGCTTTGGGCGTACAATTGCAAATCGATAATATTGGTGTTGGTTACTCGTTTTTGAGCTTGCTTCTGCAACTACCACAGCTATTACAAAATAAAAAAATTAGCAGGCTGAAGCTTGACCGCACACTCGTTAGTTGTGACGACAGTGAAACTGCGGAGATTATGCAAACGATTACCGCGATCGCGCAGGATTTACACATAAACGTGACAGCTACCGGAGTCGAGACAACTCAACAGCTTGCGCGTGTCAAAGCACTCAATTGTGAATACGCACAAGGTTATCTATTTTCTAAACCTTTAGAAAGTCAAGCTATTCATTCACTACTTACAACACGTTTTAGGGCGACGTTTGCTG
This sequence comes from Chroogloeocystis siderophila 5.2 s.c.1, assembly GCF_001904655.1. NCBI lineage: Bacteria > Bacillati > Cyanobacteriota > Cyanophyceae > Chroococcidiopsidales > Chroococcidiopsidaceae > Chroogloeocystis > Chroogloeocystis siderophila. Next base: position 136,871 of record NZ_MRCC01000011.1, read on the forward strand.
AACTTATTTAATCTAGATCTAATGCAATGTCTGTATTCAATGACAGAAAAATTACTGAGAAATACAAGTATTTTGATAAGGAGTATTTTCAACTGAGTAAATCTTCTGAGCAATCAACATAAATAAATAATATTTATTTTCAGTGAATTTGCTCTAGCTGTAAGATAAGTGTAAAGTTATCTTCAGCTTGTTGTTTGGTTGCGTGTAGCTGCAATAAAGCACTAACTCACCTAGCCACACAAGAAATGAAGTGTATGCAACTAGATCATGGTAAGCCGATTCTTCCAACGTTTACATATACCTATTGTCTTTTCATTGCTGAGCCTAACTATTAATGCCTCTTGTCACGCCGCTACAGCTATGAATGCTGAAACAAAAACTTATCAAGGAAGTGGAGAAACCTTCGCTAATCCTGAGCGTGGGTTCTATATCAACTCTATCACGAAGCATCAAGATACTCCTTTGACGGCTATTCAAGCAGCAACAGCTAAAAAGAGAAACATAAGTTTAATTCGGCGAATTTATGTTATTCCTCAGTACCGTTACAGTAGTTTACCATCATCTTTTCTTGAGTTCGTAAAACAAGACTTTAACATAGCTCGACAAGCTGGAATCAAATTAGTTGTTCGCTTTGCCTATAACTGGGATATAGGTGGTTATGATGCCCCTAAAGATGTGATTTTGACGCACTTGGAGCAATTACAACCAATTTTGAGAAACAACTACGATGTGATTGCTTATCTAGAAGCAGGGTTTGTTGGTGCTTGGGGACAGTGGAATCGTTCTTCGCATCAGCTAATTAACAATACAACTCTTGACGTAACACCAGATTCACGCGCAATATTTTATAAAATTCTTGCGGCTTTACCATCTCAGCGAATGGTTGCTTTACCATTTCCTAAGCAAAAGATGGATATATTTAACACAACTCAACCGCTTAAATCGAGCGAAGCTTTTAGTGGAAGTGCACGTGCGAGAACCGCTACTCACAATGACGGCTTTTTAGCAAGTTCGGACGATTTGGGATTTTACACTTATCGCCAGGTTGAAAGAGATAAGCAATTTTTGAGTGTTAATAACTTGTATGTCGTGCATGGTGGTGAAACAGCCAGCGCTAGTGGCCCTGCTCAAGCTTATATTGGTTGTGCGAATGCGTTAGCAGAGATGGCAAGATTACGCTGGAGCGTCTTAAATTTGGAATTTCATCAATCTGTTATTCAAGGATGGAAAAATCAAGGCTGTCTGCCGGAAATCAGACGACGTTTAGGCTACCGCTTTCGGCTACTCAAAACAACAATTCCCACTCAAGTCAAGCCATCAGGCACTTTTGCAATGAGCTTTGTTGTTACTAACGATGGCTGGGCTAATGCTTACAATCCACGTCGCGTAGAAATCGTTTTACGTCACAAACAAACAAAAAAAGAATATCGTCTACCAGTGCAAGAAGATCCGCGCAGATGGCTACCTAGTCAGATTAAAACTGTAGAAGTTGTCGCAGGTGTTCCTGCAAATATGTTGAGTGGAGAATATCAAGTTTTCCTCAATCTTCCCGATCCTTCACCAAGATTATATAATCGCGCGCCATACTCTATTCGACTAGCAAATCAAAATGTTTGGGAAGCCGCGACAGGCTATAATTTATTAGCAAGTAGTGTAACAGTTACTTCCAACGTATCCGGAAGTAATTACTCAGGTAGCCAATTTTTTACTTCTCGGTAATTCTTCATTCAAAACGCGTTTTAATTTGTTAAATATCATGTTCTGTAGCGGATACCTCAGTAGCTCCGCTACTTTGGTTTTTAGAATAAAATTTCTAACAAACTTTTGATGAAATGTAGTCATTTATTGTAAAATATATACATTGAAGCTAAACAATTACAAGTTATTCTGAATGTTATTTAAAAATTAAAATGGTTATCTAATCTACAAGTTTTGGTCTGAACTAAGTTAAATTGATTGGATAAATAAAAGACCTGTGCAGGCAAAATGCAAATGCACAGTACATAGTCATTTATCTGGGTATACGCAAAAAAGTAGCAAGCTATTTCAAGGAACTGGCAAGTGCAAAAATTACTAAATGGTTGGACAAAACTAACAAGCACTTCCGTCAACCGGAAAATTTTTGGTGCAGCAATGACGGTTGCTATCTGGACTGCGTTTGTTAAAGTAGCAGCTGTGATTAAAGAACTTGTTATTGCGTGGAGATTTGGAACAGGTGACGCGGTTGATGCTTTTTTAATTGCTTTGTTAGTGCCAGCTTTTATTATTAATGTAGTTGCCGGCTCGTTTAATGCAGCTTTGATTCCAACTTATATTCAAGTTCGCGAAAAGCAAGGTATGCAATCAGCGCAGCAGCTATTTTCTGGAACAATGGTTTGGGGCTTGGTTGTACTCGGATTAACTACTTTTTTGATGATCGCAACAGCACCAATTTATTTACCTTGGATCGCGGCTGGATTTGATTCAGAAAAGCTTCGCCTAACATTTTACTTGCTGTGCGCGATCGCTCCAATTGTATTGTTGAGCAGTATTGTTACAATCTGGGGAGCCGTTTTAAACGCAGGTGAGCGTTTTGCGTTAGCTGCGATCGCTCCGATCGCAACTCCCGCGATAACCGTTCTCTTTTTATTCATCAAACCCTGGGGAATCTTTGCGTTAGCCGCTGGATTAGTTGCAGGTACTGTCTTAGAAATGATTTTACTTAGCTTAGCATTGCGAAAACAGGGTATATCGTTACTACCAAGGTGGTATGGTGTTAGTCCTGCGATTTGGCAAGTTGTGCAGCAATGCGTACCAGCGCTGATTGGCGCATTTATTATGTGTAGTGCTACTTTGATAGATCAATCAATGGCAGCAATGTTAGCTCCAGGAAGTGTCGCATCGCTCAATTACGGTAATCGTGTTATTGCGTTTCCGATTACGTTAGCAACAACCGCACTCAGTACCGCAGTTATTCCTTATTTTTCGCGAATGGTTGCTTGCAATGAATGGTTAGGAGTCCGCCGAACTTTGAATCGCTATATGTGGCTCATTTTTGCTGTCTCTTTACCTGCTACGGGATTATTATTAATCAGTTCTGAATTAATTGTCCAAATTCTCTTTCAACGTGGCTCTTTCACACCTGAAGATACACAGGTCGTTGCACAAATTCAATCATTGTATGCACTCCAAATCCCATTTTATATAGCTGATATTTTTGTTGTTAAACTACTCATCTCAATGCGGCTAAATTATATACTCATGTGGGTATCGGTTTTTAATCTTGTAATTAATATCAGTCTCAACTACTTATTTATGCAGTGGATTGGAGTTGGTGGTATTGCTTTATCGACTAGCTGTGTCTACGTATTCTCTTTTTTCTATCTACTTTTCTTTGCTCACAAAAACTTAAAAATATTCGCGACACAATGCAATTAACACTAGTATCTGCAACTCTTTCGTGTGGTGGAGCAGAGCGAGTTTTAGTTCTGCTTGCAGAAGGCTTCTTACGACAAGGACATGATGTTGCTGTAGTAACACTTTCAGGAAAGGAAAATGATTTTTATCAACTACCGCCAGGTGTCAAACGAATTGCTTTGGATGTAATGCAGCAGTCTCCTTATTTGCTTGCAGCCGTGAAAAATAATTTTTATCGTTTGTTACAGTTGAGGAGTGCGATTCAGTCATTACAGCCAGATGTAGTGATTTCTTTTGTCGCTCAGACTAACATTGTAACGGTGTTATCACTGCAAGCAACAGGATATCCGGTAATTGTCACAGAACATTGTGATGTGGGGATGAAATATGTTGGTGCTATTTGGGAAAAGCTGCGTCGAATTACATACCCGCGTGCAGCCAAAGTCGTTTGCGTGAGTCAAGGCGTCGCCAGCGCTTTTGAGTGGGTTCCTGTTGAAAAGAGAAGTGTGATTTACAACCCACTTGTGATTCGTGAAAATCTTCAGGCTGAAGCGCACCTTCCACAAAGTATTGATATGCAAAAACAGTGGATTGTGGCTATAGGAAGATTAACTTACCAAAAAGGCTTTGATCTTTTAATCTCTGCTTTTGGACAAATCGCGACTCGATTTCCTGAGTGGCAATTAATTATCTTAGGAGAAGGAGAGTTACGGCAAGAACTAGAAGCTTATGTCGCTAAATTAGGTCTATCACATCAAATTGTTTTGCCTGGGGTTGTTCATAATCCTTTTGCAATTTTGAGGAAAGCAAAATTTTTGACGATGGCTTCTCGGTTTGAGGGTTTTCCAATGGTACATGGAGAAGCGCTAGCTTGTGGTTTACCAGTTGTTTGTACTGATTGTCCTAGCGGACCTAGAGAAATTGTTCGCGATCGCATCGATGGCATCCTCGTTCCTAATGGAGATGTTACGGCGCTAGCCCAAGCAATGCAACATTTAATGACGGATGAAACCGCACGCCAGCAATTAGCTAGCCGCGCGCCAGAAGTTTCAGCAAGATTTAGCCTTGAAAGTGTTATGCGCAAATGGGAAGCGTTGTTTAAGGAAGTGGTGCAAAATTAGCACTAGTCGCGGCTTAGTAAATTTATGCCTCAATTTTCTTTAACGAAACGTATTGCTTTTTTTCTTCCAGCTTTGCACGGTGGCGGTGCGGAAAAAGTGGCGATTAATCTTCTGCAAGGAATGTTGACTTATGGTGTTTCCTTGGATTTAGTTTTGGCAAGCAAAGAAGGACCTTACTTAAAACAAGTTCCCTCGCAAGTGAGAATTGTCGATTTAGCCGCGGGAAGAGTCATTAAAGCGATCGCACCTTTATCGCGCTATCTACGGGAAACTCAGCCTGAGGCGTTATTATCGCACATGAATCACGCGAATGTGATCGCGGTGATTGCCAAAGTGCTCGCATCGACCAACACTCGCCTTGTTCTAGTAGAACACGATACGCTGTCGGTAGCTCAACCGAAACTACTGCGTGCCAAGCTGCTACCGCTATTTATGAAATCGCTGTATCCCCACGCCAATGCAATTGTAGGAGTTTCTCAAGGTGCTACTTCTGACTTAGCGAAACATTTAGCTATTGCCCCACAAAAGTTGCATGTTATCTACAATCCGGTTGTTGACGAGCAGTTAATAACTAAAGCAAAAGCAATTCCAGAGCATCCTTGGCTCCAGAATAGCACTATACCTGTATTCTTAGCCGTGGGTAGGCTAACAACTCAAAAAGATTTTGGTAGCTTGATTCAAGCCTTTGCAATTTTACGCAAAATACGACAAGTACGCTTGCTGATTTTAGGCGAAGGTGAAGCCCGACAAGAGTTAGAAGCACTTGCCCAAAAACTAGGGATTGCGGAAGATGTCGCTTTACCTGGGTTTGTGGAGAATCCTTATGCTTACATGAGTCGAGCCGCTGCGTTTGTCCTTTCTTCGCGTTGGGAGGGTTTACCAACTGTATTGATTGAAGCGATGGCTTGTGGTTGTCCTGTAGTGTCTACGAATTGCCCAAGCGGTCCAGAAGAAATTTTAGCAGCAGGAAAGTACGGTGTTTTAGTTCCAGTGGGCGATATCTCTGCTCTTGCGACAGCTATGTTGAGCACATTAGAGCAACCAGTTAATCAAGAATTGTTGATTCAACGCGCTCAAGATTTTTCTTTACAACAAGCAGTTCCTAAATATTTGGCGCTACTCGGTCACAACAAAGTGTAGCACAGGGGATATAGGCAAGTAAAACTATGTGATTATGAATCCTATTTTAGAGCAAAAGCAAAATTTAATCTTTTATTACCAATGTGTTTTGGCAGTCGCGGCTGTTGTTGTTTTCTTTTCTGATATAGACCTTTATTTTTTCCGAACAGGACAAGCCCCTGCACCTGTCACATTGGTTTTTCTGTTTGGATTTGGCGCGATTCCTTTACTCTTATCAATATTTAGTAGAATTCAATATTTCTCATTACCTATTGTTGTTTGGTGTAGCAGTTATCTATTAATATCTTTGTTTTCCTTTATCTTGTTTTTATCTTCTGATGCTGGCTATCAAGAGTTAAGATTAAGAATTTTATCAGTGTTGTTTTTCTTAATAATGTTATTGATATTTTCAAAATATCATGCAGTGCAACTATCAGCAAGATATGCAACTATTATTATTGGCATTATGGGAGTTATTAATAATATTTATGAATTAATTAATCCATTAGTATTTGGTGGCTTTAATGATACTGGTCGACCAGCGGGATTTTATGTAGATCCAAACAGAACTGGATGTGCTTTGGTGTTAAGCGTGATTTTTGGAACTGGATTAGTTCCTCAAAAGTACCGTCCTTATTTCATTGCGCTGATAGGATTAGGAATTTTGTTGACTTTTTCTAGAGGTGCTATTTTGGGATGGCTTTTAGTTGTTCTCATTTTTATTAAAAATAATGTGATTAGTAAAAACCAACTCATTTACTGGTTATTAGGAGCAGGAATTGTTGCTTTTGTTGTAGGCTTTTCAATTGATAACTTGATTAATGTTAATCAACTGCCGTACGGAGTAAGAGAGAGAATTGAATGGTTTGAAAACCCAACCGCGTCAGAACACTCTGCTGATTCGCGGATGCAAATTTTAATCGCGGGATGGCAGTTATTTGCACAAAGTCCGTTATGGGGAAACGGCATTGCTTCGACAATTGATTGGAACTACAAAATATCAACGCATAATATGTATTTGGTATTTATGGCGGATCATGGTTTTTTAGGTAGCTTGATTATGCCTTTGTTTGTTTGTGCAGTAACGCAGTCAACTAAAGGAGAAAACCGTTATATTGCCTTATCGTTTACTGTTTTTATTCTGTTGTGGGGTTTGTTTAGCCACACAATACTCGAAGATAGATTTATATTGTTGAGCTTTGCTTTGATGGCAGCTTTGAGTGTGACAAGCCAGCAAGCAGAAAAATATCACTTATGGCAGGAATGAGAATTGTTCATATCATCACTGGACTTTCTGCGGGTGGTGCAGAGATGATGCTTTATAATCTTTTGTCCCGCACGCACCGCGATCGCTTTTACCCGATAGTTGTTTCCTTGATGGATCGCGGCATGTTGGGCGATCGCATTTCAGTGTTAGATATTCCTGTCTATACGCTAGGTATGCAGCCAGGGATGTTACCAACACCTGATATTCTTTGGAAATTAATTCGCACTTTACGTCAATTGCAACCTAATTTTATTCAAGGGTGGATGTATCATGGCAATTTAGCCGCATACTTTGCAAGTCGTTTTTTTGCGCCGAAAGTACCAGTCGTTTGGGGAATTCATCACTCGATTGCGCAACTCGATGCTGAAAAGCAAATGACACAAGCAATTGTCAAATTGAGTGCCAAAATATCTCATTCGCCAAAAAAGGTAGTTTTTGTCTCTCAAACAAGTAAAGCGCAGCACGAAGCTATAGGATATTGTCAGCAAAATAGCTGCGTGATTCCTAATGGTTTTGATACGACGCGGTTTCAACCTTCATCACAAGCAAGATCAGAAGTTCGCACAACTTTAGGATTAGCAGCGGATACTTTATTAATCGGATTATTCTGTCGTTATCATCCGATGAAAGACCATGCAAACTTTTTTCATGCAGCCGCACTTCTGACTAAGAAATATGCAAATGTCCATTTTTTGCTAGCTGGTACTGATGTCACTCTTGCCAATCAAGACTTACAACAACTTATTAGAATAGAGCGATCGCAGGTGCATCTTTTAGGTGAACGTAGTGACATACCACAGCTAATGGCAGCACTTGATATTGCAACTTTGGCATCTGCCTATGGTGAGGCATTTCCTTTAGTTGTTGGTGAGGCGATGGCGTGTAGTGTACCATGTGTTGTTACTGATGTCGGCGATTCTAAGTGGATTGTCGGCGATACAGGCAAAGTCGTACCGCCAAAAAATCCGCAAGCGCTTGCAGACGCTTGGCAAGCACTGATAGAAATTGGCTCGTCTAAGAGAACCGCTTTAGGAAAAGCTGCAAGAACAAGAATTCAAGAAAATTTCGCCCTCGATCCGATTGTTGCCCAGTATCAAGCTTTATATGCCTAAACTTTTGATAGTTACGACGATTCCAGCTACTGTGCGCGCGTTTCTTTTACCCTATATCGCGCACTTTCGCGCCCAAGGTTGGCAAGTCGATGCTATGGCAGCAGCAATCACCGATTGTTCTGAGTGTACGACTGCGTGCGATCGCGTTTGGGATGTTACATGGTCGCGCAACCCTCTCGATCCGCGCAATTTTATTGATGCACCGCAACAAATTCAACAAGTTCTCGCGCAACAAAATTACGATCTAGTCCACGTTCATACACCAGTTGCGGCGTTTGTTACACGTTATGCGATCAATCGTTGGCAAAATCAAAGAAAACCAAAAGTCATCTACACAGCGCACGGTTTTCACTTTTATCATGGTGGATCGCCAGTCAAAAATACGATCTTTCTCACATTAGAAAAACTGGCGGGGCGTTGGACAGATTATCTTGTTGTGATTAATCGTGAAGACGAACAAGCCGCAAAGCAACACCAAATCGTATCTGCGGCAAAAATTCGCTATATGCCAGGAATTGGAGTTGATACCAATTACTATAATCCGCAGACAGTTGCTCGCACTGATGTCGCGCAGCTACGCGAAGAATTAGGATTGACGTCAGAAAATGTACTCTTTTTGTCGATTGCAGAATTCATTCCACGCAAGCGTCATCGCGATCTTCTCCAAGCCTTTGCTTTGTTAAAACCACATACCCACTTAGCATTAGCAGGAACAGGAGTATTACAACCACAGTTACAAAGTTTAGCCGCGCAATTGGGAATTGCTCAACGCGTTCATTTTCTGGGATTGCGACGCGATATTCCGGTTCTGATTCGCGCTTCAGTCGCGACCCTACTTGTTTCAGCGCAAGAAGGATTACCCCGAAGTGTGATGGAGTCTCTCAGCTTAGAGGTTCCTGTCATTGGTACGCAAATTAGAGGTATTCAGGATTTATTACCATCAGAACTTTTGGTTCCACTAGGAGATATTGCTGGAATCGCACGGGTAATGAATTGGGTATTAGAACATCCGCAAGCTGCGCAAAATTTAGGCAAAAAAGGACGCGATCGCATGGCTGATTATGACTTACGCCAGATTATGGCGATGCATGAAAAACTCTATACTGAAGCCTTGCTATGTACGATGTCAAAGTCTATCTAACAAGGTTGGAATGGTTTGTCCAAGCTGCCCTTTCCTATCGCAAGCAAGTATCATAATAGATTGCCTCACCAATTTTGGGTAACTTAGGAGGTTATTTTTAGTGCCTTTAATACTTGCAGCATGCTCAATTTTTTCTAAACTGAATTTATCATCTTAGATATATATCAATATGACGCTTGAAAATCGAAAATTCTTATTGAAGCAACAATATATCGAAGTTAGGTATACATAATTAGTTAAAATATTTAAACATTGAGAGAAAAATCTCAAGTTACTGCGATCAAAGTGAGCAGACTCATATGGAAAGCTGCTACAAAGCTCAATCTCAAAACCCTTTACTATTGAACAAATTAATAGAGTGTCTAGTTCTTGACTTTTCACATCCTTTGTGGAAGCAGACTCTAAATGACTTACGCCATGATTTTTATCATCTACCTGAATACGTAGCTTTGGAAGCAAGAAGAATCAATGCAATTGCTGAAGCTATTTTAATTACTGAAGGCGATAAAATTTTCTTCCTCCCCTATTTGTTACGCTCGTGCAATACGCTATTTACACGTCAGTTTGAAATAGATTTTTTTGATGTTATCTCTCCTTACGGCTACCCTGGAATTCTGCTCAACGAAGCAGCAAATACGCCAGATTTTCTAGATATCGCATTTCAGCAGTTAATTCATCAACTATCGAGTAAAAAAGTCTGTTCAGCTTTTTTACGGCTTCATCCCATACTCAATCAAAATTTGAGCGAGTATCCATACTGCAAATTCAACGGAGAAACTGTTTCAGTTGATTTAAAACTATCGCTTACAGAAATATGGCATCAAACTCGCCCAGAACATCGCAATAAAATTAACAAAAATAAACGCACTGGGATGTCAGCAAAAATAGTACCGTTTGCAGAATACATTGACATTTTTGTCGAGCTTTACGAACAAACAATGGATCGTGTAGGTGCAACACAGTCTTACTATTTTGGTAGAGATTACTTTGTTCAGTTGTCGCAAGCATTAAAGCATCAAATGCATTTGTGTGTCGTAGAATTAAACGATGAAATCATTTGTGGTGGCATATTTACCGAAGTGTGTAGGATAGTTCAGTATCACTTAGGTGGAACAAAATCAGCTTTTTTAAAACAAGCGCCTAGTAAACTTATGTTTGACTATGTCCGTATTTGGGCAAAAGAACGCGGTAATGAATTTTTACACCTAGGTGGTGGCGTCGGCGGAGCAAAAGATAGTTTGTATCATTTTAAAGCTGGTTTTTCTAAACAAAGACATAGTTTCTCGACTATCCGTTTAGTTGTCAATCAGAAAAACTACGACGATTTAGTAAAAGTGCGTGCAAAAGAGTTAGGTATTTCGGTAGCAGAGTTACTAAATTCTGACTTTTTTCCTGCTTATCGGGCACATATCTAAGTATAAAACAAGAGCAACAACTGAATTACTGAATATCAATTAGTTAAATAATTAGCCATGCCAGCAGTTAATAACAAGCAGATATACAGCACTGTAGAGTTTGATGCTTGGGCATATGGAGAAAATTTACTTGATGAGGAAAAGTATCTTATAGAAACTTATTTAAATAAAGAAAGCAAGATACTAGAAGCTGGAACGGGAGGCGGTAGAATTTTACTAGAAATGAAAAAAATGGGATTTAAGTCACTCCATGGCTATGACTATATGCCTGAGTATATTGAACAAGCTAAACAAAGAGATCCTGAATCTAGTATTTGTTTTACAGTGCAGGATGCAACACAGTTAAAGTATTCAGATTCTAGTTTCGATCAGATTGTTTATTTGCAGCAGATTGTCAGTCTCATCGAAAATAAGATTGAGCGTAGTAAGGCGATTCAAGAAGCATATCGAGTTTTAAAAAAGCAAGGAATCGCTTTGTTTTCGTTTCTTTGCCTTGATTCGAGGAGGCAAAGTATTCAATACTTGTCATTTTTAATGTATCTTCATATAACTAGAAAGATACGTGGTTCACATTGCTCGCTGCACTATCTTCCTTGGCTAAAGTTAGGTGGAAAACCTAACTGGAATGCACTGTGCGATCGCCAACCGTATACATATTGGTATAGTTTACACGAGGCGGTTCAAGCTTTAAATAAAGTAGGTTTTACAATACTGGCAATTGGTTCAACCTATCAAATTCAACAGCGACAAATGTATGCATCTCCTGAAAGTTTGGTCGATGAACCGATTAAAGGAATGCTTTACTGTGTTTGTCAAAAAACTTGACAAATTTACTTTATTATGAGTTTTTTTTGATTAGCATTAAGCTAATCAGTTTAACAAAATGGTAGTAGTTGATTGACTAGAAAGAGTGGATTACGGATGAAAAGTCAGAAGTCTCGTTATCTTTATGATTTAAGCCGTATAGGAAAATCTTTAATAGATAAAATCGCGGCAATTATTGCTTTAAGTTTGTTGTCTCCGGTTATGCTGGGAGTGGCGATCGCAATTATTATCCAGATTGGGCGACCAATTTTTTTTACGCAGCCGCGTCCTGGTAAAGATGGCAAAATTTTTGACTTTTACAAGTTTCGCTCGATGACCAACGACTGTGACGCGCAAGGAAACTTGCTTCCTGACGAACAACGTCTAACGCCAATCGGGCAATTTCTGCGCCGCACGAGTTTAGACGAGTTACCACAACTGTGGAATGTACTCAAAGGCGATATGAGCATCGTTGGTCCTCGCCCGTTACTTGTTAAGTACCTTGATCGCTACACTCCTGAACAAGCACGTCGTCATGAGGTCAAGCCTGGCATTACTGGTTTAGCACAAATCAATGGACGGAATACGCTTTCGTGGGAAGAAAGATTCAAACTCGATGTTTGGTACGTTGACCATTGGAGTTTGTGGCTCGATCTTAAAATTCTTGTGCTGACGGTGTGGAAAGTTCTACAGCGTGAAGGTATTACTCAACAAGGTTGTGCGACGTGCGAAGAATTTCAAGGGCAAAATCAGGATCGAGTAGCAACATAAAAGTATTATTCACTGCCAGTCAAGCGATAGTATATGTGGGGATAGTGCTGGCGAATTAAGTTGCCAGCAATTGAATTTAAGGCGACACGAGCCGGAATATGTTTTACGGGAAATCCTATACTCTCTTTGTAGACACATAGCGCTTGATCCTCACGCGAATGCAAACCGTTGACAACCTCGTGAATTTTGCCACTGCGACGACAAACCTGCACGAATTCATAAACGAGTCCACTATTGATATTAGTTGTTAACGCTTCAGTCGCAATATAGAGGTTTTCAAAGTAAGCTACCCCGTCAACAGCATAGCCACTGATGTATCCACCAAGTTGGTCGCCAATGATACCCGCGAGAACTAACCGATGCTGAGGATCGATGTAGTTGGTAAGGTTAGCAATGTATTCCTGCTGGGAAGGTACTTTTAAATATTGAGTTCGCTTTACTGCGGAGGAAACAACTTCGTATCCTTGGTGCTGCAAGATTTCTGAGTTGGTAAGTTCGATAATTTTAACTCGTTTTTGACACCGACGAAGATTATGCCGTCGATTTGATGAAAAGTTTTGCAGATCGTAGTTATGAAGATCCGATAAGACATGAACCGGAATTGAGCCATTACTGATTGCGCGATCAGTTTCGCTTAAAGCAGCCCGATATCCCCAACACCATTGCGTCGGCTTTGTCGCCTGTTCAGCACTCAAGCGCGCAAGCAAGTGGACGGGTTGATAGAAGCCAGGGCGTATTCTTTCCCAGTAACGATCGCGATGCGAGATGATATGAAAACCCTGCTGGCGACGCCAGTTAGCCATTTCCACTTCTGTCATTGATACGATGCTTGCTTCGGAAACTTCTCGTGCTTGCACCGATCTCTCCTGAGTAGTGCTGGTATTGCCTATCATGGATTCTAGGCTTTCTAATGCCGGAATGTCAGAATTTGTTAATTTAACTTAGTCAACCATTCGTTTATAAGAATTAAGCCAAGCAGTGATTAAACCAATTCTCCTTTCGACACCACACATGGGCGATCGCGAACTAGAGTTCGTTAGAGAAGCTTTTGAGACGAATTGGATTGCGCCTGTTGGTCCGCACGTTGATACGTTTGAGCAAGAATTCTGTCAAGCTATTGGTACAAATCATGCTGCGGCGGTTAGTTCGGGAACCGCAGCGTTGCATTTAGCATTGCGACTTGTTGGTATTGAACCAGGCGATGAAGTGATTTGCTCAACACTCACGTTTATTGCAACCGCAAGCCCAATTACTTATTTAGGGGCAAAACCGATATTTATCGATAGCGATCGCACTTCGTGGAATATGAATCCTGATTTGTTGCGGGAAACTTTAGCAAAGCAAGCGCATCAAGGAAAGTTACCTAAAGCTGTCGTTGTTGTCCATCTGTACGGACAAAGTGCGGATCTTGCCCCAATCGTTGAGGTGTGTAATGAGTACGAGATTCCACTGATTGAAGACGCGGCGGAGGCGTTGGGTGCGACGTACAAAGGGCGATCGCCAGGTACGTTTGGGCGCATTGGCATTTTTTCGTTTAATGGCAACAAAATTATCACAACCTCTGGCGGAGGAATGTTAGTGTCTGAAGATGCGGATTTAGTCGCCAAAGCGCGTTTTTTAGCGACGCAAGCGCGAGATCCTGCACCCCACTATCAGCACTCGGAAATTGGTTACAACTATCGCTTGAGTAATGTTTTAGCTGGAATTGGGCGCGGACAGTTGCACGTTTTAGAAGATCGCGTTGCCGCCCGACGGCGCAATTTTACGATTTATCAACAAGCTTTGGCTAAGTTCCCTGGAATTGAATTTATGCCAGAAGCTGATTTTGGACGTGCTACGCGTTGGTTAACGTGCTTAACAGTTGATGCTAAGGCGTTTGGAGTTGATCGCGAACAAATTCGCATCGCACTGGCGCAACAACAAATCGAAGTGCGTCCGGTATGGAAGCCATTACACTTGCAACCTGTCTTTCGTGAATGTGAGTGCGTCGGTGGCGCGATCGCCGAAGATTTATTTAATAACGGTTTGTGTTTGCCATCGGGTTCTAATTTAACTCTTGAAGACTTAGACCGCGTGATTCAAGCGATCGCGCATCTCCACCGCTAATTGTAGCTATTTTTTTGCCTTGGGCTGTACCGCTGTTGGTGCCGAATTCGCATTTGCAGTGTTGTACTCTTGCGAGAAATAGTAATAACTTTGCGGTTCGTTTTCGGGTACCACACCATTAACAACTAATCCTAAAATGTTTTGGTTCGACTGCTGAAGAAACTGCTTAGCTAAAGCCGCATTATTCGCATCTGATACTCCAGGACGGACAACTAATAAGACTCCATCTGCCATTTTACCTAAAATTGGCGCTTCGGCATCGACATTAATTGCCGGTGTATCAATGATAGTGAAGTCGTAATCTTTGGTGAACCGCGTCATTAAAGCTGCCATTTTTTGGGAATCGATTAACGCGATCGGATTAGGCGGTGTCACTCCCGCCGGAAGAATGTCTAAGTTAGGTATTGCGGATTTGATCGCTGTTTGAAATTCGGCTTGCCCGACTAAAAGATTACTTAAACCTGCTTGATTGGTTGTTTCCCAAATAGAATGCTGCACAGGACGGTGCATGTCTGCATCTACGAGTAAAACTCTTCTTCCTGATTGCGCCATCGTTGCTGCTAAGTTCGCCGCGACGGTCGATTTACCTTCTTTTGGGACTGCACTAGAGATAACAATAATTTTTAGTTCTTTGTCAGAACTGAGAAACTTCAGATTTGCCTGTAACATTCGATACACTGCACTGAAAGGCGATCGCGGTGCATTCCACACCACAACGTCAGGAATTGTCCGTTCTAAATCGCCTTGCCGCACCACAGGTTTTTCTGATTTTTTGAAGGCGGGGATAATTCCCAACAGCGGTAAACCAAAAACTCGCTTAGCTTCATCAACGGTTTTGAGTGATTTATCGCGTGCTTCTAGGATATAAATTGTCGCTGCTGCTGCGAACCCACCCATTAACAATGCGGCTAGAATCGATAGCTGGCGCGAACCAGCGGGTTCAGGTGGTACAAAAGCCGCAGAAATGATGCTCGCGTTGCTTGCATTCTGATTTTCTGCAATGCGTGCTTCTTGGTAACGCTGCTGTAACAAATTATAAGTAGCTTGTGCGGTATCACGTTCACGCTCCAAATCGGCTTGCTGTTGCTCTAATCGCGGAATGCTATTGAGTTTCTGCGTGTAAGCAGTTTGCAAGTTAGATAAAGCTGCAAGTTGGCTTTCTAAGCCTAGTCTTCTTGCTTCCGAACGTGCCAAATCTTGTGTCAATTCTTGCTCATACGCGCTAAGTTGCAAGCCACGCAGATTTGGAGACTGGTTACGTCCAAAGTTTCCTTCTACACGCTGTTGCAATAGTCGTTCTAATTCAGCTTTTCGGGTTTCTAAAGCAGCAACTGTAGGATGATCCGCTTGAAAACGCCCGCGATCAATTGCTAGTTGCGATTCTACGCGTTGAATTTCTGCAAGTAGTTCTTGTACGCCAGGTAACTGACTCGCGGCAGTTGCGGTACTCGCTTGTTCTAAGCCTCTACCCAGTTGTTTTTGGAGCAGTGCTGATTGTGCCCTGGCATCCGCTAGCTGTGTTTGAATTGCATTTATTTCTCGCTGGATATCAGCACCTGTGTCTACGGCAGTCCGTTTTTCTTCGGGAAGCGAGACAATATTATTTTGTTCGCGGAAAGCGCGTAAAGCTGATTCTCGTTCTTGTAAGGTTGCTTTTGCTTGTGGTAACTGCTCTTCTATAAATTTTCGGGCGACTGCTGCTGCACTACGATTATTAACTATATTGTTCTCAAGGTACGAAGTCATCAAAGTATTGACAACTGCTGCCGCCTGTTCTGGATTTCTGTCTTTGTACGTCACTTGCAGTACATCAGTACCCGCAATTGTTCTGACGGTGAGTTGCCTTAAAAACTGATTCGGCGAGAGCAGTCTACCGTTTTGGTCGGTTAGATTGAGTCTACTGATCGTGTTTGTGGTAATTGGTGCAGAGCGCATCACTTCTGCTTCGGTATCGAGAGGGCTATTCTGATACTGCAAAGGCTCTAATTGCCCTATCTCTGTTCCTAGACCTGTCAGCGATGAAGTGGGGCTTGTTCTGCGAAATTGTAGCTTGCCTTCAGCAACATAAGTCGGTTGACGCGTGAGTAGACCCGCAGCAGTCAAGGCAAATATAGTACTAAAAGCGATCGAAGCAGGTATCCACCGCCGCTTTAACATTAACCAGTACTGCTGGAATCCTGTAGAAGCTTCCCTAGATTCCATAATTAACTTGTAAAAAGGTTTTCGCTGGACGTAGAAAATTACAGTAACACTATTACAGTTACTCAGTAAGTTTTGCTACTACAATCAGGCGATCGCGTAGCTAAGTGCTAAGAATCTGACCGACGTAATCGACGCTGCCATTCGTTATCTATTTTATCAGATTCTGCCTCCTGCTCTAAAAGATTAGTCTCAGTAGTATAAATTAGATCTTCCTGAGTAATCACTGTATTCGCACCAAATTGTTGCGCATAGGACATTTTTTGTTGTAACGTCGCATCAGGATTAGCTAAAGTTCCGGCTCGAAGTTGTCGCTGACGATTGCGATCGCTAATTCGTCGATTCCGCCCTTTGATCCAGAAATAGCGCACGAGGGGAACGGCTAAGAACGCAGTACCGTAGCCCAGAAGTAACCAATAAATTCCTTGCGCAAACGCGACTAACCCTCCCAATTCAGCCGCGATCGCACCATCGGCTAATAAATATCCTAAAAATACCGCACCGACAAAGTTTAATAATCCTAACCCTGCGGCTAAGGCAATTTGTCCTGAACTTGCCGCACTAAAGCGCCAGAGTGACTCTTGTAAGTACGGTGCGATAGAACGCGATCGCTGTTGCGCTGCACTGACTTGTAATTCGGGAAAGTGATAGACTAAATGTCCCTGGGGACTAACTGCCGGTTGTCCGTTAAAGCGCGTGAGTACGGGTAACATATAATCTTCGTACTCTTGTGCGTACCCCGAACCAATATCATCAAGATACGGCGCAATTTGTTCTGCAATAACTGCACCAGAGTTATTCCGAATGACAGTTGCGATCAATTGCCAGCGCTGTTCTTCTAAATTAGCATTGGGATTGCCATCACCGAATAAAAACGAGAAGATCGCTTCTAAAAAATTAAGTTCGTTTTTTTCTCGGCGTCGTTGTTGGTAACGCGTATCGTAGTCAGGGTAAAGAAACCAATACCAATTAGGACCAACCCAAAAGTGTGGCATATATACCATACCACCACCCGAATGGTTGCCGCGATCATCATTGTCGCGATTGAGCGTACTGATAATAATAAAAATGCTGAGAAAAATGATCGCGATCGACACTAATAAAACAATACCGAAGGAAATCCGAATCAAGTAGAATAAAACACGCCAAACCTTTTGCCACCAAGCTTGTAGCCGTAATCTCCAAAACTTGTTTCGCAAAACTGTACGGAGATTTTTGGGAAACTGATAGACAATTTCACCCGATTCAGCGACTTGCATATGTCCACCAGCTTCGGAAGCAAGCGTTAATAATCCCTGCTGTGCTAAGCTGACGTTCAATCCTGATTGCGTAGCAACGTCTCCAACTGTGACGCGGTAGCCTAGTTGTTCCACAGCTTGCATAATTGTGGGATTTGGAGCCATGATATCCTCAGTCAAAAATTAGCTTCCTATATACCAGTATAAAGTTCTGCCTTTTGATGGTTGAAGTGTTTGATAAATTGCAAGTTGCGATCGCGTCATAATAGCTTACGTTACAATGTGTTTCTCAACATGCTAAAACAAGTATTCATAACAATTAAACTCAGCAGTACTAGATAATATTTAACGAATGACTTATGGTTAAGTACACTTTGCCGCAAAGCCCAGAAATTATCCTGAATGTTCCTGGCAAAGATTCGGCAAAAGCGCGAGATAAAGCGATGGATCAGGTAATGGAACTTATGGATGAAGGTAAGTTACCTACTGATCTCGCCGAAGGTTTTAGTTCTCAACAGTTAATTGAGGTAAAAGAAGCAGCTACAGATACCGCGAGTGATGAGGATGCAGTAACGCAAGCAGTACAAGTTTTGAGTAGTCTTGCTACGCTTAAACTCAAAGTGCAAGAGTCGCGTGAAGAAGCAATGGCTGTGCGTGCTGCGATTGATGTATTGTTTACAGATAAATCTGTCAGCGAAGAGGAAATTACTCGGATCAAAGAAGGCTTCAAGGCACTAAAAAACTTTGCGCAAGTGAATT
This sequence comes from Chroogloeocystis siderophila 5.2 s.c.1, assembly GCF_001904655.1. Lineage (NCBI taxonomy): Bacteria > Bacillati > Cyanobacteriota > Cyanophyceae > Chroococcidiopsidales > Chroococcidiopsidaceae > Chroogloeocystis > Chroogloeocystis siderophila. The sequence goes on from NZ_MRCC01000011.1 coordinate 155,319, forward strand.
TGCGTTATCAAGAAGCAAGAGCAAAAGCTGAAGAAGCTCGTACTGTACTCGATCGCGCTTTAAAATCAACAGAAACTTAGCTCGCAGCTTCACTATCTACGTTTTTCTAAAGTAGCAACTCGCTTTTCTAAGTTATTAACCTGTTGCTTGACTTCTACTACAAGCGTTGCTAATCTATCAAACATTTGTTCTTGACTCAATTGCGCTCTTGGTCCTGGTGGTGCTGGTGTAATTGTTGATGGTGTTCGCGGTGATTGTCCGCCGCGCGATTGATTGAGTTGGGCTTCAATACGGTTAAGTCGCGATTGCACACCGCGAAGATCGACTTCTAGGGCATTAATGCGTGATTGCGCTTGTGACGCCGCTGGATCGACGAGTAAATTTCCCCATACAAATATAACGGCGATCGCCGCAAAACTAAACCAGATAATTTTTCTAAACATTGTTGTTGAATGCGAAGGTAAACCGCTAGTTTTGACGCCGAGTTGTTACAAAACGTCTTCCTATTGACGAAAGGAGAATTCTCATAGACAATCGCTGTACTTCAACTTTAACTAATGCCAATGTGTATTAATCAGTGATCGCGGTCATGCTAACGCACCTGCATAAACTTCTCTCACCGCAAGACACTAAGTCTAGCATTCAGATTAAATTCTGGCTAGGTCTAAGTCTCGTCTTGACCGCTGTTTATGGCATTCTAGCGCTTCAGCAAGCTTTTAGCAGTGAGTATGTAGTGCAAGATGATGCGCGACAACACGTTTTTTGGCTGCGGCGGTTTTTAATCTCGGAATTATTTCCAAATGATTTAATTGCTGACTATTTTCAGTCAGTCGCACCCTTAGGATACACAATTTTATATCGTAGCTTCGCTGTTGTAGGAATTGATCCGCTGTGGTTAAGTAAAATCTTACCACTAATTTTAGGACTAATGACAGCAAGTTACAGCTTTGGTGTTTGTTTACAAATATTACCTCTACCTATAACTGGGTTTATTGGAGCAATTCTTCTTAATCAAAATTTGTGGATGCAAGATGGCTTAATTTCAGCTACACCAAAAGCGTTTATTTATCCTTTATTTTTAGCATTTCTTTATTATTTTTCGCGACGTTCTTTTATCCCTTGTTTAGTTGCGATCGCACTTTTAGGATTATTTTATCCCTCGTTAATTTTTGTTTGTATTCTCATTTTGCTTTTTCAGTTTTTTCATTGGCGACGGTGGCAATTACAACTAGCTTTTAATCGTCAAGAATATATCAGCATCGCCGGAATTGGAGTTGCAATTTTAGTTCTTTTACCCTATGCACTTTCTTCGAGTGAATTTGCACCAACGACTGCCGCATCGACTGCAAAAACTTTACCGGAATTTCTATCAGGGGGAAGAAGCAGCTTTTTTATTAACGATCCTTGGGAGTTTTGGTTTAATGAAAGCCGCAGCGGAATTCGGTTGACTTCAGCGTTAATGCCACCACTAGTTTATGCTGGGCTATTGCTACCAATTATGCTGCGTTATCCATCGCTGTTTCCTTTAGTAACCAAAATTCGCTCTACTATTATTCTCTTACCACAGATGATACTTGCATCTTTGGTCATGTTTTTCGTTGCCCATGCACTGATATTTAAACTTCATCTTCCTAGCCGCTATACACAGCATAGTTTGCGTATTATCTTGACAATCGCTGCCGCGATCGCTTTAACTTTGTTAATCGATACTTTACTACGGCGATCGCGCGGATTTGAACAAAGGCTATTTGACTATATAAAACGTGCTTTTGCGCTGATAATTGCTTTGATATTGATATTTTATCCAGCTACATTAAATCAGTTTTTATGGACGGGTTATGTTGTAGGAAATAACCCTAGTTTATATCAGTTTTTTCAACAGCAACCACCGGATATCATTATAGCTTCTTTAGCAGATGAAGCCAATAATTTGCCTACCTTTGCTCAACGTTCTATTCTCGTTGGCAGTGAGTATGCTATTCCTTATCATTGGGGATACTATCGTCAATTTCGTCAGCGGACGCTCGATCTCGTTCAGGCGCAGTATAGTCAAGATTTAACTGCTTTACAGCAATTCATACAGAAATATAATATTGATTTTTGGCTATTAGAAAAAAACGCTTTTACTCCAGAGTATGTGACAAGTGATGGCTGGATTCGACAATTTCAACCGCTTACTGCAAATATAGCACAACAATTACAGCAGCAAGCCCCAGCTTTAAGCAAAGTCACCATCCAATGTACTGTTTTTGAGGTTAATAATTTTATCGTTTTACAAACACAATGTATTCAAACACAATCTGAATGACTCATTTTAGATATAAACTTTACTCCCTTCATTTCTTTTTAGTTACTGTTATATTGCTGGGTATATTTTTTCGATTCGTCAATCTCGATAAAAAAGTGTATTGGATTGATGAGGTGCATACTTCAGTACGCGTTGTTGGCTACAAGAAAACAGAATTTGTTGATGAAGTACCCAGTGATCGCATTATTAATATTAAAGATTTACAAGTCTTCCAACGCTTATCGCCGGAAAGAAATTGGTTCGATACAATCAATGCTTTAGCTGCGAATGCTGAACATACACCAGCCTATTATGCGATCGCCCGTTTAGCAATGCAAATGTTTGGAAGTTCCGTTGCTGTCACTCGTGGTGTAGCGGCTGTTATTAGTTTATTCGTCTTTCCCTGCGTTCACTGGTTATGTTTAGAGTTATTTGCTGCGCCACTTGTGGGGTGGATTGCGATGGCTTTAGTCGCAGTTTCTCCAATACACGTACTGTATGCCCAAGAAGCAAGACAGTATAGTTTACTGACTGTGACTACCTTACTAGCTAGTATTGCTTTTTTACGCGCTATCCGTCAGAAGAGAAAGTTAAGCTGGGGAGTATATGCTTTAACCGTCGTTTTGGGTTTATATTCTCATCTTCTATTTCTTTTAGTTTCTTTCGCACATGGTGTTTATTTGTTGCTTCGAGAGCAATTTTGCGTAACTAAGAATTTTCTTGCTTATCTCATTGCTTCCTTAGTTGCGATCGCGACATTAACTCCCTGGATAATTCTATATTTTATTAATGCAAGTAGTATTGGTGAATGGACAGCGCGGGCAATTAGTTTTAATACTTTAATACAAAGATGGTTATTAAATTTTACTGCTTTATTTTTTGATATCCAAGTTTCTTATAATAACGTCCAGTTCTTTGATGTTGAAGCAGGTAACGATATTCAATTTAATACAAATGATATCTTGCCATATATAATTACTGTATTTATAGTGCTAGTTGTATATGCGTTTTATATTTTATATAGTCGTACATCAACATCCAGTTGGTTATTCCTCGTTACACTTTTAGTTGTTACTAGTATAAGCTTGGTGCTACCAGATTTAATTTCTGGCGGACAACGCTCAAGTATCGCGAGATATTTGTTACCAGGATATCTTGCTATCCAAGTAGCTGTTGCTTATTTATTTGCTAACCATTTAACGGCGTCTTTGAAATATTTGCAGCAAAAAGTTTGGCAATTTATTTTGGCGATCGTACTAGCGAGTGGAGTTGTATCTTGTATTGTGAGTGCGCAAGCTGAAACTTGGTGGAACAAGTATAGTAGTTATTACAATCCTGATGTTGCCAATATTATCAATCAAGCAAATCAGCCACTTGTGATAAGTAGTCAAAGGCGAGTAAGTCGTATTACTTCGCTAAGCTATGAACTCGATCCTCAAGTAAGCATATTATTGGTAAGTGAAACTGAAGTTCCTGACGATATCAAGCGATTTAGTGAAATTTTCTTATTTAGACCTGATGCAGAGTTGCAAGCAAAATTACAAAACAACCCTAAGTATAAATTAGAACTTATCCATGCTTCTGGTCAACTTTGGATCGTACAAATAACAGCGTAATCAGCTTAATTCAGCGCTAGCGCGACGGTTGATGATGTTGAGGATTGACGCAGTATCTTCAGCGCTTTGTTATTCTCCTCAAAGTTTTGCTTATAATCTCAATGCAATTAACTTTATTAACAACTTCTACTTATACATATTAAAAAAAAGAGTGAATAGTTTATTCAAAAAAAAACAGGAAATTGTAATATTCTGAACATAAGAACACGCAACTAGGTTCGTCTCAAATTTAATTAACTTTACTTATTCCATTAATAATTGACCTGAAAATCTAAAGCATCTTTCTAAAAGGCGTCAAGATTTTAATGCCAATTTAAGTATTATTTTTCAAAGATTAGTACTCTAGAAGGTAAAAAATAAGCTACAGATATTTCTTTGGCACGGAGGCTGAATGAATAGAATTTCTCGACGTAGATTTATTGCTGTTGCTGGAACATCATCGGTAAGTTTAATTGCATTAAAGGGATGTACAGCTAATACGGAGAACCAATCTGCTTCGCTTGTTACAGAACAATCTCCCATATCACCTAGCGATGAGAAAGCTTTGTATGAAGCGGCTAAAAAGGAAGGAAAGCTTGTTCTATATACTGTTTTCTTTACTCAAGAGATAGTTAATGAAATTGGCACGGCGTTTACTGCTAAATATCCAGGAATTACTTTTGAGGGAACTCGTAATGCGGCTGCTACTTTGTTTCAAAAAATTAACCAAGAAATACAAGCTGGTTTGAGAGTGACGGATGTTTTTGGAACGACTGACATTAGTCAAATGATGCAGCTTAAAGAGCAAGGAAGACTTTTACAATACGAACCATTAGGTAAAGCAAATATTCCAGAACCGTATCGCAATCTCGATCCTGATAACTTCTATCAAGTGGGTGCTTTGATTCCGATTGTGATTGCCTACAACGCCCAAAAGATATCAGCAGCAAATGTTCCTAGAAGTTGGAAAGATTTACTACAAGGGCAATATAGAGAGCAAATTGCTACAGGAAGCGGTGCAGCAAGTGGACAAGTAGGAACTTGGGCGATCGCAATGCAGCAAAAGTACGGTTGGGATGAATATATTGTTAGATTTAATCAACTTAATCCTAAGCTAGGGCGCTCGATTAACGACGTTATTCCGGTGCTAGTATCTGGCGAACGCGCAATTGGTATTGCAACGCTAGGGCAAACATTAACGCGTAAAGCGCAAGGCGATCCGCTAGAAGTCGTTTACCCTACTGATGGTGCAGTTGTCGTCGTGGGTCCAATTAGCATATTGCATGATGCGCCGCATCCTAATGCTGCCAAGCTATTTATGAATTTCTTGATGACAAAAGAATATTCCGAGCTAATTGCTAAGTATTACGAACAACCGCTCATAGCTGGTGTTTCTATTCCTGGTGCAAAAACACTCAAAGATATGCAACCAATAGTGCCAACGGCAGCAGAAATTCAACGCGATATCCCTGAAGTTATCAGGAAATGGCGTAATGAGTTTGGCGCTTGACGCAACGGAGGAAAAATTTTGACTACTCAAACTGGTATCACAAGACTCATTGTTAGCCCGCAGCGATTCTTAAATCGTTGGTTTGGGAAATATGACTTTTCTTTCGTTTTCTGGATTGGTTTTATTCTGATTTTGCTATTGTTGATTGGTTTACCAAGCTATTGGTTAGTCTTGCGTAGCTTAATGCAAGTCAATGAAAGTGGATTTACTCTCAGCAATTATATTGAAGTTTTGACAAACCCACGCTTTCGCCAAGCGGCACTCAACTCATTGATACTAGCAACAGGAACAGGAGTTTTAAGTATTTTAATTGGGGTTCCTCTCGCTTGGGCGACGACTCGGACAAATATGCCGTTACGAGGACTCATACGGATTTTATTGCTAGGGGCATTTTCGATGCCTACCTTTTTGGGTGGAATTGCATGGATTCTGCTTGCTGCTCCGACATCAGGTTGGCTCAATCGGGTTTTTGTAGAGTTGACTGGGACAGAAAAAGGACCGCTCGATGTTTATACAATGTTGGGTGCAATCTTTGTGGTGGGAATCTACAGCTTTCAATATGTGTTTTTGATGGTGAGTTCGGCACTAGAGTTTGTCTCCTCAGAATTAGAGGATGCGGCGACAGTCCTAGGAGCAGGCACATTGGCAACAACATTTCGTATCACTTTACCACTCGTATTACCGGCGATTATTTCTGGCTTCATTTTGTCCTTTTTAGAAGCGATCGCGCTTTTTGGTTCTCCTACCTTAATACTGATTCCCGCGCGAATTAATATTGTGACAACTGAAATCTGGCAGCAGTTTCAGTATCCTTCTAACGTTGAACTAGCTTCGGCTTTTTCGATATGTTTGGTCGTTCTTACCGCAGCATTGCTGTTACTGCAACGTCGTCTGCTAGCGCGCAAGGGCTACACGACGCTAACGGGAAAAGCTGGACGAAAACGCCTTATTGATTTGGGATACTGGAAATGGATTTTTCTAGCTTTCTGCTTACTTGTTGCGACGCTATCACTGTTTTTGCCAGTTTACGTCCTATTGCGTACAGCACTATCAAAGTCTTGGGGACGTCCGCTAGATGCTTCTAACTTGACACTTGCATGGTTTGAAGACGTATTGTTCAAGCAACCTTTTACTTCAGTTGCAATTCAAAATACTCTTGTCTATGCTGCTGGTGCCGCGACGTTTGCGATGTTAGTTGGCATTGCGATCGCTTACATCGTTAATCGCAAGTTGGTACGGTTTTATCAGGTATTAGGCTTTCTTCCCATGCTACCCTTAGCAATTCCAGGCATTGTGATTGCTGTGGGAATTTTTTCGGCTTACTCGCGTCCACCTCTTGTAATGTAAGGCTCAGCAGCAATTTTGATTGTTGCTTTTACAACGCGATTTTTACCGATCGCTTTTTCTAATGCTGGTAACATTTTCACGAGCATCAATCCTGAGTTGGAACTCGCGGCGCGTAACCTGGGCGCAACGCAGGCAACAACAGTCCACAAAATTACTGTGCCTTTAGTACAGCGCGGCTTAATCAGCGGCTGGCTGCTTGTATTTATCTTGTCGGTACGCGAACTAAGTTGTGCGATTTTACTCTATACGAATAACACGCAAGTCATTTCCACTGCCCTGTTTCAATTGGTAACAGAAGGCAGCTACGAACGCGTAGCCGCATTAGGAATCGTGATGCTAGCAATTATCTTCACCACAATTGGTATTGCTTACAAGTTCCTAGGACGCGATTTCATGCTGGAAAAAGGCTAAACAATCACGCAAATTAAATCTATGGCAAGCATTACAATCGACAATTTAACCAAATACTTTCAGAATAGCTGCGCAGTTGACCACATTAATTTGAATGTAGCCGATGGCGAATTGATTGCTTTGTTGGGTCCTTCGGGGTGTGGTAAAACGACGACATTGCGAATGCTAGCGGGTTTTGTATTTCCCGATGAGGGACGAATTTTTGTAGGCGATCGCATCGTTTCTTCTCCCCAAAAAACTGTACCGCCAGAGAAGCGCAATATGTCAATGATTTTTCAAAGTTACGCGATTTGGCCGCATAAAACAGTGTTTGAAAATGTAGCATTTGGATTAGAGTTGCGCCATGTAGGACGCGAACAGCTGCGATCGCGGGTGAATCGAGCCTTGGAAATTGTACACTTAAGCAGATTTGCCAATCGTTACCCTGCGGAACTATCCGGAGGACAGCAGCAGCGAGTCGCGCTAGCGCGGGCGATCGTTGTGGAACCACAGATTTTGCTGTTAGATGAACCACTGTCTAACTTAGATGCCAGCTTGCGTGATGAAATGCGCAATGAAATTCGCAATCTCCATGATCAACTAGGATTGACAACAGTATACGTCACGCACGATCAAGGAGAAGCACTGGTGCTTGCCGACCGAATTGTTGTGATGTATGAAGGTACTATTCAACAAGTAGGCACTCCCGAAGAAATTTATGAAAGTCCAGCAACCGAGTTTGTAGCGCGGTTTATTGGACGTTGTAACGTGCTTCCTGGTACTTTGTTAGCTTCGGGACAAGTAGATGTGGGCGGAGTATTCATTACAGCAAAAAATAATGCTCCAGGCGTTTATCCTGGTGATGCAGTCGCATTAAGTGTACGTCCGCACTCGATTATCATGGACTCGGTTTATTGCCCAACCGATAATCCTGAAATGAACTGTTTTAGTGCTTGGGTAGAACACCACAACTATTATGGAGAATTTCGTGACTATACTGTGCGTCTAGATAACAGCGATATTGTTTTGAGTGTGGTAACTTCTCCTCATGTTCGTCACCAAATTGGCGAACAGATGTATCTAGCAATTCCTGCTGAATGCTGTCGTGTGGTTCCTCAAAGTGCTACTACCACTCAAGTAGCAGAAGTGATCGCCACAGCAGCGGCTGTATCTTGAGATAAGCTTATGACTTCACTGACTCACAAACCAGCAACACTACTCGATCTACTAAACGGAGAAGACGATCGCCCAGCTATTGTTGCACCGGATAAACCAAGTTTGACTTACAGGCAACTACGTCGCCAAATTGTTGAACTCGCAGCGCAGTTGAATCGCTTGGGAATTAAACGCGGATCGCGAATTGCGATCGCCATGCCAAATAGTCCAGAAATGATTTTAACTTACCTGGCGGCGGCAACGTGCGGTACAGCTGCGCCACTCAATCCTAAATACAAACAAGAAGAATTTACGTTTTATTACGAAGATACGCAAGCGATCGCGCTTATTGTTCTTGATGACGGAATTGCGGCGGCGCAAGCGGCGGTAACTCCACAAATGATGCTCATTCAAGCGACGCCAAATTCTGATGGTACTTTGTCTTTACACAAGATTCAGGGGAAAGAATATCCACCGCAAACGATTGAACAAGCTGAAGCAGAAGATGTCGCAATGATTCTGCATACGAGTGGTACGACGAGTCGCCCGAAGCGCGTACCTATTAAACATCGTCATTTGGCGGCTTCGGCACGAAATATTATTGGCACGTATAACTTGAGTGCGAGCGATCGCGCTTTATGTATTATGCCGCTATTTCACGTTCATGGAATTGTCGCCTCGATGTTATCAACTTTAGCTTCAGGGGGAACTGTCATTTGCCCCAATGGGTTCAATGCGATGGAGTTTTGGCGGATTTTTAGCGAGTTTCAACCGACGTGGTACTCAGCAGTACCGACAATGCATCAACTACTACTCGCCCGCGCTGAACGCAATCAGGAGGCGATCGCTAAAAGTCGTTTACGCTTTATTCGTTCGAGTAGTTCCTCGCTACCCCCAGTGGTGTTAGAACGCCTTGAAGCGACGTTTCATGTTCCGGTACTAGAAGCATATAGTATGACCGAGGCATCGCACCAAATGACTTCTAATCCCTTACCTCCTAATCTGCGCAAAGCTGGTAGTGTCGGGTACGGGTTCGGCGTGGAAGTCGGAATCATGGATGAAGCCGGTAATTTATTAGAAAAGGGACAGTTAGGCGAGGTTGTGGTTAAGGGTGCTAATGTTGTGGATGGTTACGAAAATAATCCTGAAGCCAATGCGCAAGCGTTTACTCAGGGTTGGTTTCGTACTGGCGATCAAGGCGTATTCGATCCTGATGGCTACCTTTCTCTAACAGGGCGTATCAAAGAGTTGATTAACCGAGGTGGAGAAAAAATTTCTCCTCTAGAAGTTGATAATGTTTTACTGCGTCATGCGGCGGTTGCAGAAGCACTGACGTTTGCTGTTCCCCACAAAACTTTAGGCGAAGATATCCACGCAGCAGTGGTCTTAAAAGATAGTAGTGTCAGCGAACAGGAATTACGCAAACATTGCTCAGAACTGCTTGCAGAATTTAAAGTTCCCCGTCAATTGCATATTCTGGAGGAGTTACCTAGAGGCGCAACAGGTAAATTGCAACGGTTGAATATGGCAAAGTTGCTGAAGATTGGGGAATAAGCTGCTATGAAGATTTGTATTGTTGGTGCAGGTGCGATCGGGGGATACATTGGGGCTAAATTGGCGCAGGCTGGCGAACAAGTGACGTTAATTGCGCGCGGCGCGCATCTGCAAGCAATTCAACAACAAGGCTTAACGCTACGCAATGCAGATGGTACAGAAGAGTTGATTAAAGATGTCGTTGCGACGCAGGACATTTCGACTGCGGGTACGCAAGATGTCGTCATTTTGGCATTGAAAGCACAGAGTATGCCAGGTGTTGCGCCTAGTTTATCGGCATTATACGATACTGAAACAATCGTCGTGACTGCGCAGAATGGCATTCCTTGGTGGTATTTTCGTAAGTTAGAGAGTCCTTACGCTGATTATCAAATTCAGTCAGTCGATCCGCAGGGAATTATAGAAGCAAACATTCCTGTTGATCGCGTGATTGGCTGTGTTGTGTATCCTGCTGCTGAACTTGTCGCGCCTGGAATTGTGCAACACATCGAGGGCGATCGCTTTTCATTAGGCGAACTTGATGGCGCTAAAACTCCCCGCATTCAACAACTTTCACAAAGCTTCCGTCAAGCAGGAATCAAAGCGCCTGTACGCAACCAAATCCGTAATGAGTTGTGGGTGAAGTTATGGGGAAATTTAGCGTTTAACCCGATTAGTGCGTTGACGAGATGCACACTAGAAGAAATTTGTCAATATCCTTTGACGCGCGAACTAGCAAAAAATATGATGCTCGAAGCGCAGGCGATCGCCGAGAAACTGGGTGTAGAGTTTGGCATTTCGCTAGAGCAACGCATCGAAGGCGCAGAAAAAGTAGGCGCGCACAAAACGTCCATGCTACAAGACATTGAAGCACACCGTCCAACCGAAGTTGATGCCATTGTGGGTGCAGTTGCCGAACTTGGAAAATTAACGAAAACTCCAACTCCCTATATTGACGCCATTTACGCGAGTGTCAAGTTACTTGAAAAAACTCTAACCTGCTAAGGCAATACCATCGGCACGCGGTTCAGAAGCCGCAATTAAGGTTTCTCCTTGCCGTAAGATGATTTGACCTTTGCCAAAGTTACGCCGCTCGGCGATAATTTGAATGTCATGTCCGCGATCGCCCAATGCGAGTGCAACTGAATGCGGTACAGTTGGTTCGAGTAACACTGTTTTCCCTGTCGTAAATTGCCAGCGGGGTGCGTCTAAAGCTGCTTGCGGATTCATGTCATAATCAGATAGGTTAACGACAACTTGCAGATGTCCTTGCGGTTGCATATGTCCTCCCATCACGCCGAATGCTCCTAAAGGCTTGTTGTCTTGTGTGAGGAAACCTGGAATAATTGTATGAAAAGGACGTTTTGCAGGTGCAATTTGATTGGGGTGTCCGGTTTGGAGCGTGAAGCCTGAACCGCGATTTTGCAGGGCAATGCCTGTTTCTGGAACGAGAATTCCGCTACCAAAGCCCATGTAGTTTGACTGGATGAAAGATACCATCAAGTCGCGATCAGCGGCTGCAAGATAAACGGTACCTCCTTGAAGTAAATCAGGTTGTGCAAATAGCGCGTGGTCGCTAATTAACTCTCTTCGCTGCGCGGCGTAAGTTTTTTCTAATAAGCGATCGCTTGTTACTTGCATAAATTCAAGATCGCCAATGTGCGCATGAACATCCGCAAACGCAAGTTTCATAGCTTCAATTTGCAGATGATAGCTTTGCACCGACTCGCGCGGATAACGCGATAACTCAAAACCTTCAAGAATATTCAACGCCATTAAAGCGGCAATTCCTTGCGTATTTGGGGGAATTTCCCAAACGGTTAAATCGCGATAATTTGTCGAAATTGGTTGTACCCAGTCGGGTTGATGCTGCGCCAAATCTTCTTGTGTTAGCATTCCTCCTGTATCCGCAGCAAAATTTGCAATTTTCAGGGCTAAATCTCCACGATAGAAACTCTCTCCACCAGTTTTGGCAATTTCGCGTAGTGTTTGCGCGTGAACTATACTTCCCCATATTTCACCTGCACGCGGGGCGCGATCGCCTGGGAAAAAGACTTGTTTGAACGGTTGAAATTCTGGGGTGTTGAGTGATAAAAAATGCGATGCAGCTTGCCATGCACGGGCAGTTTCGGGAGATACCGGAAACCCTTGTTCAGCATAACGAATAGCTGGGGCAAATAATTGCTCAAACGGTAATTTTCCCCAACGTTCCCACAGCGATCGCCACGCAGAAACAGCCCCAGGTACGGTGACGGTTAACCAACCCACAAGCGGAATTTGTGCTAAATCATCACATTTGAGATTTCGCGGACTTTTGCCAGAAGCATTCAATCCATGTAATTTTCCATCCCAAACTAAAGCAAACGCATCCGAACCAATGCCATTAGAAGTTGGTTCAACGACTGTGAGTGTGATCGCCATTGCTAACGCCGCATCGACAGCATTACCACCAGCCCAAAACATTTCCATAGCAGCTAGCGTTGCTAATGGTTGACTGGTACTGGCGGCATAATTTTTCCCTAAAATCACTCGTCGCGATGCAGCATAAGGATATTGCGTTAAGTCGAACGCCATGCAGCTAACCTTGAGACTCTACCTTTGCCTGAATTGAGTTTAAGTCAAGATCGAACTTATTGGCGATCGCTTCCATAATGCGTGCAGCTTCAGGTGTAATGATACGGTCTTTTTGCACAATTCGATAACACTGTGCTAGTAAAGGAATCGCAAAATCACGGTTGAGTTGATCGAGAAGTGTATCTAATGGTTGCGGTGATTTAATATTATTGCCGATGCTTTCTAACGAAGACTCGCTGAAATTGAGATTTGTTAATTCAGGGAGAATCTCTTCCCACGATTTTTCAGGATGACTTGCAAGGATCATGTGTACTAAAACTTGATCCATAATCGCTTCTTGGGCGATCGCCGTTTCAGCATAGCGATCGCTTTGTTTTGTAATTTCTGCAAGTGTTTCCTCCGAATCAATCGAAGTATTTTGATTTAACTTCGCTTCATAAAAGCGACAAGCTGCGTATCCTACAGAATACATAATCGCCGCATTAGAACTTGAGCCAATCATTGCCCCAGCAAAGGGAATATTCCGCAGTAAGCCCAAACCTGCGGTACGCAACAAACGTCCACCACCTAAAGCTAAGCCAAAAATCGCCAGCACTTCACCTTTGCGCGCGGGATCTTTTAAATCGAGTCCATACGCCGCTGCAATTTGATAAACCATTTCTGCTTGCAGGCGTGTCGTTGCAGCTAAATCAACCGCAAGCAGTGCTAAAGCTGCCCCTGGTAAGATACTACTTGCTAAACCTATGCCACCTGCATACGTTGCCTTTTCCACCATAATCCGATGTGCAATTTCGCTAGGTGACTCATTAGGATACTGTTGTTGTATCTTTCTAACTTCCTCGGTTGCTTTTTCAAGATCGACATTATCGGTTGCACCGACTAACCATTGCAGATTAAGCACGCGCGAAAAGCGCTGTACTATCCAATTATCGCCAACAAAGTTAACCGCTTCGCCCGCAGTCTGCGTTGCTTGCGCAATGAGATCGTGCGTTTGTTTCGCGGCGGCTTCACCGACTTCTACAGCAGTTTGTGCTAGCGATAACCCTGTCTGGGCTGCGGTAGTGGCAACTGCTACTGTGACATCACCAACGGTTTTGGCAAAGAAATCAAAGAAAGATGGTGAATTGTCCGTGGTATTTGGTTGTGTAGGTGCATTCGGATCTTTGTTTTCGGTTTTTGGCGGGAGAATCGTCACTTCAACATCTGATGTATCAGACACCGGTGACGGCTGTTGAGATTTATCTTCCATGAGTAAGTGTATGATTTAAATAAACTTCACTCTCTTTGTAGCCGAAATTTTAGGCATAAAACATCTACCTGCGATCGCATCTTCGCTAGCAGTAAAGTAGATTTTTGTCCTAATGCAAGTGAAGGCACTATACGAAGTTCACAACCGTCATATTAAATCTGGTTGATTAGCGATGATAAAAATGGTAACTAACTACTTAACCAGAGATCGCATCAATAACTAATTTCTAACCCTGACCTCCGACCTCTGACCTCTACTATTCGCTGTCGCTTGTACAATTCGATTATCTAATTTAGTCGCTAAATCTTGCAGTGATGCTTGTGGGGTGCTGCGATTTAAAGACATAACTGCGGTGAATACCCCTACATTACCCCGCCGAAAGCTGCCGACATCAACTTGTGCCTTTTGATTCAATGCACCTATTGCTAGTGTCGCGCCTGCGGAAGAATTACCAACGTTCAAGCGATTTGGTCGGTGTTCGAGAAGTTTAGCTGCTACGCTTATTTGCGGTTGCAATTTCGTAAATAATTGTTGCCAGTATTGGGGTTGTGCGACTTGTCGCAGATTCGCATCGAATCGTAATAAACTTAATGGTTGATTCGGAATCGTTGTTGTAAAGCCGGAAACAACTTCTAAGGTGTCGCGGTTGACATACACAAAGTAATCGTTAATCTGCAAATTTTGTTTCGTTAAAAGTGGAACAAAATCACTTAGATAAGCTGCAATTTGTGGCTTAAAAGCTGAAGGAATTTCTTCAAAACCTGCGGGTAAGTCTTCAATTCTTAAACTAGTAGCAGACGATACAGTTTTTTGTGTCAATAGTTCAGCAGACGGTGTTGCAGCATTTGAGATTTCAACCGACAATGGAGTGAGTAGCGTACCACTAACAACAGCTAGGGTAAAAAGCGATCGCCTGGAGATTTGCCAGGAGTTGCCGACAACAGTTTTCATTACCAAACGTTTTTATGCTCTGAATCTACAAAAAATACTGACTTTGCTTTGTGTCGCTTTAGTTCCTACATTTGTTCGTTTCGCTTAAATGGTCAATCTAAATAAGCAGTTTCCGGCGCGATCGCGGTGGAAATTATTTCATCTCGACATTAACGCTTTAGGGTAAAACAGGACTTCTACGCGTCCCCATTTCGACATAAAATTCTTAGAACATCCTGACGTTCTCTCGCTTACTGGTCTGTTACTTAACCCATAATTTTTAGATTACTATGGCTATTGGCTACGTTGCCCTTGTCCTCCACGCTCATCTCCCGTTTGTTCGTCATCCCGAAAGCGATTACGTACTTGAAGAAGAGTGGCTTTATGAAGCCATCACAGAAACATACATTCCTCTATTGCAAGTCTTTGAAGGACTTAAGCAAGACGGGATCGACTTCAAAATTACGATGAGTATGACACCGCCGTTGGTGTCAATGCTGCAAGATCCGCTGTTGCAAGAACGCTACGATCAGCATTTAGCCAAGCTAGAGGAATTAGCAGAACTCGAAGTCGAACACAATAAGCACAACGGACACATTCGCTATCTTGCTGAACACTACGCCACAGAATTCAATAACGCCCGCAATCTCTGGGAACGGTACAAAGGCGATCTCGTCACCGCATTTAAGCAATTTCAAGACACCAATAACTTAGAAATTATTACCTGTGGTGCAACGCATGGCTATTTGCCGTTGATGAAGATGTATCCTCAAGCTGTGTGGGCGCAAATTCAAGTTGCTTGCGAACACTACGAACAAACTTTTGGTTGTGCGCCTAGAGGCATATGGCTACCCGAATGTGCGTATTATGAAGGTTTAGAGCGAATGCTTGCGGATGCAGGCTTGCGTTACTTCTTGACAGATGGACACGGGATATTGTACGCGCGTCCGCGTCCTCGTTTTGGCAGTTACGCACCTATATTTACCGAAACGGGTGTTGCGGCGTTTGGACGCGATCACGAATCTTCGCAGCAAGTTTGGTCATCAGAAGTCGGTTATCCTGGTGCAGCAGAGTACCGCGAGTTTTATAAAGACTTGGGATGGGAGGCTGATTACGAATATATCAAGCCCTACATCATGCCCAATGGACAGCGGAAAAACACGGGTATTAAATATCATAAAATTACTGGACGCGGTTTAGGACTATCTGATAAAGCACTTTACGATCCTTACTGGGCGCGGGAAAAAGCCGCAGAACACGCGGGTAATTTTGTGTATAACCGCGAACGCCAAGTCGAGCATTTGTATGAAATAATGCAGCGATCGCCGATCATTGTTTCTCCCTATGATGCAGAATTATTCGGTCACTGGTGGTATGAAGGTCCGTGGTTTATCGATTACTTATTCCGTAAATCGTGGTACGATCAAAAGACGTATCAGATGACGCATTTAGCAGATTACTTACGCGTCAACCCCACACAGCAAATCTGCAAGCCTTCGCAATCGAGTTGGGGTTATAAAGGATTCCACGAATATTGGTTAAATGAAACAAACGCCTGGATTTACCCGCATTTGCACAAAGCCACTGAACGCATGATCGAATTATCGCGGCGCGAACCCGCAGATGAATTAGAATGGCGGGCGCTAAACCAAGCTGCAAGAGAAGTCTTGTTAGCGCAATCCTCAGATTGGGCGTTTATTATGCGTACAGGAACGATGGTACCTTATGCGGTGCGCCGAACGCGATCGCACTTGATGCGGTTCAATAAACTCTACGAAGATGTCAACATCGGTAAAATCGATAGCGGTTGGCTAGAAAAAGTTGAGTCGATGGATAATATTTTCCCCAAAATCAACTATCGCGTTTATCGTCCGCTTTAAAGTAAGAATTAGGGCTTGGTATTGCCAAGCCCTCGGGGGTGCGTGTCACCTTCTTGAGAGGAAATTAGAGCAGGTTGTTGAGGTAAGCACAGCGGTGAGCTAACACGTTCGGCACATGCTCTGGTTTCCAACGTGCCCCCGAAATCTGTAATCGACGGTCAATCTGTTTGACGGTTGACTCTATAGCACCAGAACCAATCGAGCAAATGTCTTCACTCTGGTAATAATCGTAGTTGACGATCCGGTGCCGATGCTTCTGCAAATACTGACAGAAGCACTGCGCTTGATGCAGTTGACAGTCGTTAAATAACGCCAGAGCGTTTCATCCACCTTACCCCGCCACAACAGCCGCCGAGCTTCTGCTAAGCGATTCAACGACCCCCCAATCTTCTCCAAGTTCTCGCTCAAATGAAACCAATCGAGAATCTCTTGTCGCTCCACGGCATCAGGCAGTTGAGCAAATAAATTCCAAATTCCATCGTGACCATCGCCCAGGCAGGTTAGACCAGCAGCAAGCGGTTGATGGTTGAGCCACTCAAGCAGCGCGGCATTGTCGTCGAACCAGGCGGCACGAACTCCCATGGCAGCCAGATGAATCGCTTTATACTGCTTCCACAAGGGTTTCTGCCCTGACTCCACAATCAGTCGCACCGTTCCGCCATCAATGCTGGCTTCTGACACTGACTCGTCAACGCTGGGTGTTTCAAATGTTTGGCGTTGAACTAACCGCTGTTGCGTTTTGGCGCTAACGGCGATGCCGGTGAACAGTTCCACATCTTGAGCTGCGTGTTGATACGATACATTGGCACTCACCTGCAAACAGCATCGCTCCAGCATGGGACTCACCTGGCTACCCGTTTTCACTCCTAGTCGTTGGGCTTGTTCGCTGGTCACGCTTAAGCGTCCGAGAATACTCTTCAGCGTCCGTTGGTAGCCATCAGTTGTGCCAGTCGCTGCTGCAATAAAAAAACTCCCAGTTGCGGCAACACCGCTCGTTGCGTGTGGGTTCGGATAGCTTGCTCAATGCCTTCTAGCGTTTGCAGTTGTTCAGCGGGCGTGTTGCGATACAAAATGTTGGCAATTGTTTCAACACACTGTTGCCGTTGGGCGTCGTCTTCAGGAGTCATGGTCTTAGTAGATAGTTCTAGGTCTTCTCCAGCCTAATTTTTCTCCCAAGAAGGTGACACGCACCCAGCCCTCGGTAATACAACAAGCCTGTAACACTACAAAATTACCTGTTTGAAAAACTGCACAGCGCTTGATTTCATTGGCTAAAGCAGGAATTTTTCCTTGTTGTAAGAAACTAATCGCTTGATTCGCTGCATCGTACTGTCTAATCCAGCGACTGCGAGTTATGTATGTCGGCTGCCATGCGGAAGATTCAAGTAACCAGTAATCGATATTATATTTTTGAATAAAACTCTGCACTTGTTGTAAATCAGGGCTATATTGCGCCGCGATTAAATCGTTAGTTCTTTGTCGAATTTGGGCATAATAGCCT
Source organism: Chroogloeocystis siderophila 5.2 s.c.1 (assembly GCF_001904655.1). Lineage (NCBI taxonomy): Bacteria > Bacillati > Cyanobacteriota > Cyanophyceae > Chroococcidiopsidales > Chroococcidiopsidaceae > Chroogloeocystis > Chroogloeocystis siderophila. The sequence goes on from NZ_MRCC01000011.1 coordinate 173,270, forward strand.
TTGTGATAGGGAACAGGAAATCCTGCACCACCTACTAAAATCGAACGTTGCGAAAACGAAGGAAGGTTAGTAGTTTCCTCGGTTAAAGAAGCAATGAGAATGTCTTTTGGTTGTTGCGCAAAAAATTCATATAAAGCTGGGAGTTGACCGATAACGTAGTCGGTTTTAGGAAACTTTTCTAGAAACGTTGGTGAGATGACAACGCTAGTAACTAATAAAGTTGCACCACCTAAAGCTAACCATTGATATTGTTGTGAATTTCGCTTGGTATATGCAGCCCAATCAAATAAAGCATCTAATACTATGGCGATCGCAATTCCACCCGCGATCGCGGTAACAATTCTCAAACTATGCTCAGTGTATCTTGTCGGCAGATGTAAGCGAAATAATAACGCATGAGCAGCAAAAAACATCACTAACGATGCTATAGTAACTTGTACCAAAAGCCAACCTTGAGAAGTTAGCTGTTTTACCAACGGAAATACTCTAGGAAAAAGCAGCATCGGGAACAACAGTAGCGTTGCTACTATGGGTAAGACAGTTCCATATTTGGGCATCATGCCGCTACGCTGTCCAGTAAACCAGAAGTGTTGCGGAATATCAACAAAAAACTGACTCAAGCCCATTGGTCTAAATTCTGGTAAGGTTCTCGCTTCAGCGGCTGTAATTACTGAACCATATTCTGAAGACTTTAACGCATAAACGGATAAAACCAGAAAAGCTACACCTAAAGCGATCGCACAAAATAAATAGTCACGCCGATTCTGTGTAAATGCAATTCCACGACGTTGCCAACGAACCAATTGCAAAACTAAAATACCTGCACAAATAAAAACACCTTGAGGATAAAACAAGCCTAGAAGTGCGATCGCAATACAGACAAGTAATAAGTTGCGACGCAATAAATAGAATAAGAAAGCGCTAAATAGAGGGTAGAAAAAAGCAACTGCTGTGCCAGAAACTAAATCGTCACGTAGCCATAAATACTGATTTAATAACAAAGTTGCAAAAAATCCTGCTAAAGGCACAGCAAACATTTGTAGGCAAGTACCAAAGCAAAATCCTGTTGTAATAACGCCTAATACTGTTGGTATAAATTTATTGAGCAACATAGGATCGATGCCCATTGTTGCGAAAAAACGATATAAGTTTGTATAACCTAACGGCGCGACTGATTGAAAGTAATCTGCTAACAAATCATTAGGAAATAACTCAGAATCTAAAAAACGCCGCATCCAAAATACGTGCTGACGAGCATCATCTTGGACAATATAATTGCTACTAAAACCTATTTTTAGACCTAATAGGCTATAAAGTATCGCAAAAGTCAAACTAAGACTGAGCCAAAATAATACCCTGCGATTGAATTTAATTTTCGGAGTAGTAACAAACTTTTTTCGACGTAAAGTTACCATAATAAAAAATATTTCGATTGATTAGCTATAAATACTAATTAAGAGTATCCAAATTCGATATCTTCAAAAAAATAAAGCGTGCGATCGCCCTAGTCAAAGTTTGAGTATTCATTGCTCTTATCTCAAATAACCACTATCCCAAACTATTAAAATACCGACGAATATTGAAAGAAATATGATTTAATTAAAACTAAGTAAGATTGTATAAATAAACATAAGAGCCTTTTGTCTCAAATGCATCAATTTGACGACCAAAGGTATCAAGGTATGTCGTTACTCTTTCTTTTTCCTGCGCCCAACTACGCACATGAGAAAATACAATCCAAACTCTTTGCTTCCCACGCAACTTATCCAAATCGCTAGTGTATCTTTGCCATTCCTTGTCTGAAATACCCTGTCCATCTTGTTTATCTAGATCATCTATACCTAAGATATAATCTTCCGCTTGATAACCAAATTTATTAGCATAATATTTAAATTGAAACTCAGCACGTTGATACACATAGATTATATCGTTTAGTTGTTGATGTTCTTTAATGTAAGCTATTATCGGTCTTATTTCTTGCTTTTCATATGGTTTAATCATTAAATATGTAGCAGTTCCTAGTGGGGGAACAAGTAGTAATATTAAAATTAAAGTACGTATTTTTATTTGATTTTTTTTTGTGTATTTAATCAATGCTACACCTTCGCTAATCAAAAGAATAAAAAAAGGTGTTAGAAATAATACTAGTCTGCCATCAAAAGGATAAATTTTTAAGTAAGCAGCAAAAAAAGTGATAATGACAGGAGATACGAGTATTAGTAAGAGCTTTGAATTTGTTTTAATTAAAGACACACAACCTAGAAAAAATGTAAAAACAGTAACTCCTAAAAATACATCTGGAAAGCCTAGGGGTTTATGAAAAAATTCCCAAAAAGTCGTCAAAAACCACGAAAAATCACCAATAGAATTTGGAAAAGTACCGCGACTCTCCCAGGAATTAAATAAATCTGTTTGATTAGCAAGATCTTGGAGTGTAACAGTATAGAGAATACAAAAACTTATCGCCCAAACTAAATAAATTATTAAAAGTTTTAGAATTGTAGTCACTCGTTGACCTATTAAAGCCAATACTAGTTGGCTCAGTGCGATCCCAGCTAAAACAAACACAATTGGATGCGAAAACCAAATTAATGTTGCTCCCAAAACACTGTAAGTTATGACTTGTGTAGGATTTAGCCTAACTCGTGACAAATCAATAAAAAGCAAACTGGAAAGTATTGCGATCGCCACATCACTAGAGTACTGTTTAACTTCAGTAGCATAGTAAACTATAATATGTAGGCTAGAGAAAAGCGCTAACGCTATCCATACGGTAGAGGGTTGTAAACAACGCTGTGCTAAGCGATAAAAGAGAAATAGTGAGATAATGGCTGACAAGAAAGGAAACAATCTTAAGGAATACTCGCTATCACCAAACAACTGTGTTGCTAATTTTTCTATGAATAGAAAGCCAATAGGCGCACCTTGATCGTAATCTAACGGTTCGAGTAACTCAACGTAGGAACGATTAAGGATATTGAGCGCAAGTGCTGCTTCATCATTCCATAGCGAACGATTATATAAGTATTGCACTGAGCGTACTAAGATACCAAAACTAATAATAGTCCAAGGTAATCTTTGCGGTGAAAATAATACTTTGTTGAGTGTTTTACTCAATTGATGATGCGTGTGTGATAGATGCATAGGATAATAGCTTAGAAACGGAGAGATTTTTTATTTGCTTGTATAGTTTGAATTGTTGACAGATACTGTCCTAAAAAAGGTAAACCAGCGATCGCAGGGACGAAATAGCGCGAAGTGCAGAGTAACCCTAAAGCCGCTGCTGTAGGTGCATTAAAATAAGGTTGATAAAACATGATAAGTGCTGCATCGCGAGTACCAATACCCGCAAAAGTCAATGGTAATAGCCCCGCTAAAATTGCTAAAGGAGATAACGCTAGGCTAGCAAGAAAAGGTGTCCAAGCATTCAGCGCAAGAATAAAAAACCAAATTTGCAACAAATGAAGAAACCAAATAAAGATTGAAGTTACAGCTATCTGTAATAGATGAACTTTATCATGCCAAAAATAATTATGCATTTGTCCCCAAGAACTACGGAATTTTTCTAGCTTTGGGTGAGTTCTTTTAGGGAGAATAACTCTAATAATATCAAAAAATAACTCCGCAAATTGGCGCGAAGCGAGTAGTAATACTCCTGTGACTAAGCCGAGAGTAACACTCGCATTCATTATCCAAAAGAGCCAATCGTTTTGCGAATAAAAGATTAAACCAAATACACACCACAGTAGTAATGAAAGTAAATCGCAAGTTTTTTCAAATATGACTAAAGATAGCGATAAAGAGCCGCTCAAATGCCCTCGCTCTTTCATAAAATAAGCTTTAGCAATATCTCCCATTTTGGATGGGAGAATCATATTCAAGACACTTGCGGCTAAAATTAAACGATTTGCCTCAAAAAAACCTAAACGCTTGCCTATAGGTATAAGTTGTTGTAATCTCCATGCTGTTAACATTGTTAAAGGAATAACCATCCCTAAACTAATTAACATCCACGAAAGATTACTATTTTGAAAAACTTGAATTAATCGAGGAAAGTCTATTTTCCAATAAATAATTCCTAAAATAGTAAAACTGACAATAATAGAAAGCAGTCTTTTCATGTAATTAAATCAAAGTAAGTTTATTATCTTTTTCAGCCTATAGTCTGCTCAATTTTAGAAACAACGCTCTATCTTTAGTGGTTCACCAAGAGCTAGTTTTCTTACTTCTTGTGTAAGATTAAACCATGATTGCATTTGATTGTGCTGAAATGTACGACTCATCACAACATATATAGAAGTTTGATCGCCGCCAATACCTGCATAAATGACATTATGCCAAGAGCGGGTATAAACTTCGTCAGTAATACACCATTGCCCACTATGCCAGCAAAGTTTTCGTCTAAAGTAATAGGGAGCGTTTTGTTTACCTGTAATTAATAATTTTTGCAGAATTTTACGAATTAAATTTGGAAAGAAACGTCCGAAAGTAAGCATTACAGCGCGTAAAATAAGCAAGTTTAATGGCGTCATTTGTTTTTGCTTTGCCCATCCCATTGTCCCAGCAATCGTAATTTCATCATCACCAATCGTCATTTCATACGCATCAACTAAATGTGCTACACAATTTTTCAGTTTATTTTTGATTTCAACTTGTAAGGAGATTTGAGTATCAGAAATAATTAATTGATTGTTGCGAAATAGTTTGAAAACGCCACCTTTATTTAAGGCTAAATACAATACTGTATTTTCGCGTCGCTCAATCAAAATCTTTGCTTCTTTTAACCATAAACGCCCTTGAGGAGGTGTGGTGAGTGTAGGACGCTGTGGCACAAAATCACGCCATGCTAGTAAATAATTCCAAGTATGATGTCCAATAATATGATCGTCAGCATAGCAAGGTGCTAATCCTTTAGCGAGTCCCTCAAGGAAGCGATCGCTAATTTGTAATGCTTCTGGCATCCAGCGCCCAATTAACTCAAATCCGTGCGGAAAGAAGTTATAAGTGTTACGACTGGCGTACTCACCACCATAGGAACCATCAGGATGCACAAAATGGGCTGCTAGCTTGACGGCTTTGATCAGTGCTTCTTTTAGCTTGGCATCGGGTTGGAGTTGATAAATTCTGGCTAAGCAGGAAATTGTCATTGTGTTGTAGCCAGGATCGCAGCCTTCGTATTCCTGAAACCACCCTTCAGAACTTTGCCAAGATAAAACGAGTTCTAGACGTTGCGCGATCGCCCTTTGCCATCGGGATGTTTGCAATAAATGAGAAAGTAGTAATAGACATAATGTAATTAAGGCTTGATGGTTGCTGAGTCGCCCGCTTTCTTGGTGGCTGGCTAACCAATCTGCCCGTTGGGAGAAAAACTGTAGAATTGCTGAATTATTTAGCCTGAACAGCACATAACTATCAATACACGCAAGTAACGAAAAAGCCGCTGCCCCACTCGCGCGTTCGTAAGGAAAGTAATCATCACACGAACCATCTTTGTGCGCGCTTCTCGCAGCATAAATAATACCTGCTTCTACCCAATCGCGCAGCACTGGTTGACGGTAAAAAGGGTTGTCAGGTAGATCAGTATCGTAAGCAAGCGCGAGTGGTAAAACAAATTCCTGTGCCATCCCGCTAGGAAAATCAATAATTTTATAATGCCAAAAGTTACGATCAAAGCAGCCATAGGTAGGGCTATGCGGATTGCGATCTAGTAGTGTCAAAATTTTAGGAATGTTTGCTAAAGCACTACGGGCAAATAAATTGCGGTGAGACATAAACTTAGATTTTAAAGTTCAAGGTGAACATTGCTTCCTTGCTTGACAGGTGAGACATCTTTGACAGTTCGCTTTACTGCATCTGTGTCTACCCGCCGCATTCGTAATTGCACCTCTTCGATTAGACGGCGATTTGCTGCCATTAAATCAGCAACTAAACCAAACATCCACAATTGAAAGCCAATTAAAATTAAAATTGCAGCCAGAATTAAACTTGGTACGCGCGTGCGTGTAGTAGTTTCAAAAAAGAAGAAAAATAACCAACGGAATCCTAATAATACCCCAATACTAAACGGCAAGGTGCCTAAGAACAGAAAGAAGCGTAGCGGTTTGTAGATAATGAAAATGCGCAGGATAGTAAAAAGCGATCGCACAACGTATCTTGGCGTACTTTTAACTAATCGCGACGGGCGCATCACTGGGTTAGTGTGAATTGGTACCGATGCGATCGCGATTCCTTTTTGCCCCGCTTGAATAATTGTTTCTAGAGTGTAAGTGTAGTTATTGAATACATTGAGTTGTAATGCAGCTTCGCGGCTAAATGCCCGAAAACCACTCGGCGCATCAGGAATTTTAGTATTACTCGCGATTCTCACAACCCAACTACCTAATTTTTGCAACAGTTTTTTTGATAGCGAAAATTGCTTGGTTTTCCAAATCGGTCTAGCGCCAACGACAATTTCGGCTTGGTGTAATAAAATTGGTTGGATGAGCGTAGGAATATCCTCAGCGCAGTATTGATTATCTGCATCGGTATTAACGATAATATCCGCCCCAGCCTTAAGACTTGCTTCCAACCCTGCCATAAACGCCTTGGCTAAACCTTGGTTTATTGGAAAACGAACAATGTGATCGACACCGTAGGCTTTGGCGACTTCAACTGTGCGATCGCGACTGCCATCATCAATTACCAACCATTCAATACAATCAATTCCAGGTAGCGATCGCGGTAATTTGGCTAGCGTTGTTCCTAAAGTATGTTCCTCGTTATAACAAGGAATTTGAATAATTAGTTTCATCATTGTCGATGGCGTGCAGCTTTCCTTGAGTAAAGGCGCATAAAACGACTGCACCTACTCGCAGAACTCGGATGGAGCTAAATTGTATAGCAAGCTCCACCTAATGAGTCCTAGAGTTAATAACAATTCAAGGAAATACTTCCTGAGTGAGTTTAGGAAATTGTCTGCGTGATATCAGCGTCTACCAGTAGCGTCGCTGCACCAGATGTGTAGCAATCGTACAAAATCCCATTAAGAGTAGTTGTACCGCCACTCAACCATCTTTGTCTTGTAGAAGTTACCGCATCACCAGCATTACCGTTAACGATGAGTTGATTTGTTGTATTTGATAAATCCAACAAGTCTAAACGAGTCAGTTTTAAGCTGTTATTACCAGTACCTGTCAAGTCAATTATCTCGATACCTTGAATTCTGTTATTTGGTAAAGTTGTTAAGTCAACAAAAACGCCACTACCATCGACAGCTAACGTGTCTGTACTACCACCACCATCAAGGCGTTTAAAGCTAAGAGTATCATTGCCTGCACCCCCGTAAAGCTCGTCGATACCCTTACCACCAATTAATCTATCATTACCTTGTTTGCTAGTAAGGATATCGTTACCCTCACCACCAATCAAAGTATCATTACCTGCTAGTCCTATGAGTGTGTCGTTACCTGCTTTTCCATCAAGGACGTTGTTAAGGCTGTTACCGGTAAGCGTATTGTTGACACTGTTACCATTGCCTATTGTTGCATCATGCGTCAGAACTAGGTTTTCAAAGTTATTGAACAGCGTGTAATCATAGGAAGCGTAGACAGTATCTATGCCCGCGTTTGCCTCCTCCGTAATACCTACTGTAATCACAACATCATACGGTACTCCGTTAAAAGGGTCGTAGGCTGTAACAATTTCTCGACCAACAAAATAAGTATCGTCGCCAACACCTCCTACATTACCACTCTGTAAAGCACCAGATAATGTATCGTTACCACTACCACCATACGCAACGCAACCAATAGCAGGGTATAAAACATCATCACCACTACCCCCATACAAAGTGTCTTCATCTTGAGAGTAGTAGTTACCATTAAACAATCGACTATAACTAGATGAGTAAAGAGTGTCGTTGCCATCACCGCCATATAGAATATCTTCTCCAAGGGACGTTGGGATATCATTACCAACGTTGATAATGTCGTTGCCCCCACCACCGATTAGAGTATTGCTATTAGAGTTACCTGTAATAGTGTTGTTCAGATTGTTACCTATTGCTGTAGTGGCGCGATTCCCGCGTAAGATTAAGTTTTCTACGTTTGCGGTTAATTGGTAGTTGGTATAGGCAATAACGGTATCTATTCCTGCATTAGCTGCTTCAATAATTTCATCATCAAATTGATCGCCTACGATATATGTATCGTAACCATCGCCACCATACAGAAAATCTGAAGTGGAATCACCTAGGTAATAGTTGTATTCCACATATGTAGTGCCAGCATTGAGCGTGTCATTTCCATCACCACCATACAAAATATCGCTACCATCATTGCCACCTAAACCATCATTTCCAACTCCACCATACATAACGTCATTACCATCACCACCACTCAAACCATCGTTGCCTATTCCTCCATCAAGTGTGTCGTTGCCACGTGGTACAAAAATATCAGGGTTATCTTTCGCTTCGCCAAACAGATTATCGTTACCACTACCTCCTGCTAAATAGTCATCGCCTATTCCACCATTAAGCGTGTCATTCCCACCCAATCCTAAAAGACTATCATTGCCTGCAAACCCAAAGATTGAATCTGCAAACTGAGTACTAGTAAGTGTATCGTTAGCAGATGTGCCATTATATAGTTGCCATAACTTTTCTGCCTGAATGTTAAGTAGAAATATGGTTTAATCTTGACAAAAATTTCCTATTGTCTATCTACAACTTCTGTAGAGAAGTAGAAGCTATTGATGTTAAGCTAAAGGGATTTTTGCCTCAAAGTTGATACTTTGAGATTAAGGTGTTAGGGACTATTTAAAATATAAACTTTCTGTAATGAAAATGATAAATTATGAGCTAAATTAAAGATTTAGCAAAAAACGGGCGAAATTTAAATTATTTGAAGGTATGTAGCAGAAAAAGCTAAACATCCGCAGGATTGAGCCGCATCATTGCCCAGGTTGTATAAGTACCAATCGGACTCCAAAGGAGATAAGGTACCAGTAAAAGTGCTGCCCAACCAGAAATTGGCAATACAGTGAAAGTTAATAAAAAACCGATAATTGCACCAGTACCACCAATAATTGCGCCCACCTTGAGGCTGCGTGTTTTAAACATTACTGGAGTGTACGCAATCGTAACTATTTCTAGTAATAAATAGAAGCCCATTAGTAACCAAGTAAAGTTTGTACCTGGATTGCTTTCCCAAACAATGTATGCTGACCAAGCACCGCAAATAAAAATAATTGTCCAAATAATGGGAATTAATGGCTCAAATGTCAACCAGCCAGGACGACGCAAGCGTCTAAACCACTGGCGATCGCCTCGCGTTATCAAGTTCGCACCCAGCGCAACAAGGAAAGCAACAGCCCCAATTACCATCCAAGACCTAATCATGTGCTGCCCTCGCTCCTCTACGCTGCATCACTATTATCTAGCGATTGTGCCACCTGACGTACAGAATTATTTGTTAAGGCAGGTTGCGTTTACGTAGTACATTAGTATAAGACTTTTGACACCAGGACCGCCGAAAAATTAGCAGCTAAACAACCTGAGCTAGGTGTCAACCGAATTCTTTTTGGTAATGCTTTGCAAGTGTACCACCAATGACATCGAGTTTACGTAACATTTGTTTAAACACTTGTTTCACAGAGTTCTCGGTAATCCATAGCATTGCACTAATTTCAACCGTTTAATGCTAGTTCACTAAAAAGCACAGGAGAAGCTTTGGTGCGAAAGGTGCAAGATTTTGGCAAACAACTCATCGAAACATTTTTTACCGTAAAGCAAACAGCTATACAACTGAGTGCGAATACTTAGTTAGCATGGGTAGAGTGGGTAACTACTGACTCTACTCGGCGATCGCCCTGTTCAATTTCCGTATTTTCATAGTGTTGCTTTTTAATTTATCTATGGCATTCTGAGGTACAGAAATATTTTTTATAATGCAATCAAATTACTATATTTTTTTCGATGCAATCTTATATATTGTGTTACCAATCTATTCTTGAGCGAAGAATTAAATTTCTGGTATCATACTGGAGTGGAAAATTTAAGGATGCTATACCTTGGAAGTTAGTTAAACATCTAAGCTTTTCTGCATGGAAGCGAATAGCTGTTTATTTGGCACTAGACTACATTGTTCTCCCTGCTGATCCATTGCACAAATTGCTTCCTAACAGTGTATTTACAGATACATTATCTTCTGCTTTTACCGTTATTTTATCTATCGCAATTTATATTGTCCCTGAGTTGAAAGCTGTTGGCAAAAACAATATTCAAGGATAGGGGCTTAACCTTTTATTGTTCAATAGATTAGAATCGGGTGAGCATTACCCACCCAAATAAATTAACTAAAGATACTGCCAAAGAATTCAACCGCTTCTTGTAATGCGGTAATAAAAATATCAATTTCCGCACGCGTATTGTAAAAAGATAAGCTTGCGCGTGCGGTAGACTGGACACTGAGATGACGATGTAGCGGTTGAGTGCAATGATGTCCGGCTCGAATTGCCACACCAGCTTGGTCTAAAATAGTCGATAGATCGTGTGGGTGAACCTCACCCGCAGTAAATGCAGCGAGTGCCGCCCTACCTAAACCTGCTACTTTGGGTTTAGGACCATAAGTGTGAATTTCGGGAATTTGTCCGAGTTGTTCCCACAAGTAAGCTGTTAACTCAGCTTCGTACGCATAAATGTTTTCCATACCAATCGCACTTAGATAGTCTACTGCTGCACCCAGCGCGATCGCTTCGGCAATTGCTGGAGTTCCTGCTTCAAACTTATTTGGTAGATCTGCGTAAGTAGCATGGTCTAAAAAGACATCCGCAATCATTTCACCACCACCTAAAAATGGCGGCATTGAGCGGAGTAAATCTAGTTTCCCATAAAGGAATCCGATACCGGTCGGCGCGCACATTTTATGTCCAGAAGCAACGAGCCAATCGCAGTCGATCTGCTGCACGTCAATTGGCATATGCGGTATGCTTTGGCAAGCATCAATTAATACTTTGACACCGTGTTGATGCGCGATCGCTGTAATTTCTTTAACTGGATTGATACAGCCTAACGTATTGGAGACATGAACTGTCGCGACGAGTTTAGTTTTTTCACAGATCAGTGATTTGAAGTGTTCTAAATCAAATTCTTCGTCGGGTGTAAGTTCAACAAATTTAAGTACTGCGCCGCTGCGTTGTGCAAGTAATTGCCAAGGAATTAAGTTGCTGTGGTGTTCCATCACGGAGAGAATAATTTCGTCTCCTGGTTGTAGAGTGCTTCCCCAGCTATAGGCGACTAAGTTAATTGCTTCCGAGGCGTTACGCGTGAAGACAATTTCTTGGCGCGAGGCGGCGTTGACAAAAGCTGCGACTTTATCGCGGGCGGCTTCGTAAGCATCGGTGGCTTTCGCGCTGAGGGTATGTACTCCACGATGTACGTTGGAATTGTACTGCTCGTAGTATTCGCGGAGTGTGTTGAGGACGAGGAGTGGTTTTTGCGATGTCGCGGCGTTGTCTAGGTAAACTAGGGGCTTGCCGTTGACTTCTTGGTGGAGGATGGGAAAGTCGTTACGGACGCGGTCGGCGAGGGTTTTTTCTCTGGTGAGTGTCATGGTTGGAAGGAGGTGATGGAACCACAAAGGCACAAAGGGCACGAAGGATTTTGTTAGCGATTGATGGTTTTGGTTAGGGTTTGTTGCAGGGAGAAAACAGGGATTTGGTTGATGATTTCGGCGGCGAAGGCGTTGATGAGGAGGTTGCGGGCTTCGTTGGCGTTGAGTCCTCGGCTTTGCAGGTAGAAGACTTCTTCGTCATCGAGTTGACTCACGGTTGCGCCGTGGGCGCATTTAACGTTATCAGCGGTAATTTCGAGTTGGGGTTTGGTGTCTACTCTGGCTTTGGGTGAGAGGAGTAAATTGCGGTTGAGTTGGGCGGCGTCGGTTTGTTGTGCGGGTTTAGGTACGAATATTTTACCGTTGAAGACGGCATGGGCGCGATCGCCAACGATACATTTATGCAGTTGGTGACTTGTACCGTAGGGATGATTGAGTGCGAGGTTGCTGTGCGTATCGGTGAGTTGATTTCCAGTAATTTTAGTTAAACCGTTGAGCGTAGTTTGAGTTTGTTCGCCTGTTTGGAAAATGTCTAAGTTATGGCGTGACAGTCTTGCGCCTAAATTAATTGCGTTACAGGTGTAGCGGCTATCGCGTGCTTGGGCGATCGCAGTTTTACCAATATGAAATGCTTCTGGGCTATCGCGCTCGATTCTTGTATGGTTGACTTGCGCGTTTTCTTCGAGCCAAATTTCGGTTACAGCGTTGGTAAAGTAAACAGGTTCGCCAACTTCGGCTTCACTTTCTTCCGCTTCTAAATTTGTCATTTGATTGAAATAATCTTCAATTAGCGTGACGCTACTACCTGCTTCGGCGACGACAAGACAACGCGGTTGAGTAATGATGGGTGTGACACTTGCAGTCGAGATGAATAAAAGATGTATTGGTGTTTCTATAACAACATTTTTAGGTACCCATACGACAGCAACATCCGCGATCGCCGCTGTGTTGAGTGCGGTAAAAACTTCTTCTGTCCCTGGAATTTGCGCTAAGTAGTTTTCTAACCGCGAACGATACGCTGGTGGTAGGCGATCAAGGTTACTCGCGACAACGTCATCGGGTAGAACAACAGCTGATAACTCAGGTGCATAAATACCGTTGACAAATACTAAGCGACTGCGATCGGCTTCTGGTAACAGCAGCGGTTTAAATGCAGCTAAATCAGGTACTACCGACGGCGCTGCTTGAAACTTAACTTGCTTTAGCGGTGAAACATCTGTAAATCGCCACTCTTCATCGCGAGTTGTTGGGAATTTCGACTGATGAACAATTGCTGTGGCGCGATCGCGGATTGCTTGTAGCCAAGATTCTGATTCTTGAGTGGCGATTGCTTGTGTTTGAGCTTGGCTTAACAACTCACTTAAGATTCCCGTATCAACATTATTAGAAGACACAACGCCAACTTCATTCAGGTTAGGAGTGACTTGAATACTCATCTTGCTCCCACCTCAGATGCATTCTCTTCTAGCACCCAATCGTAGCCACGCGACTCTAATTTGAGTGCCAATTCTTTACCACCACTCATTACAACTCGACCACCTGCCATCACGTGTACAAAGTCTGGCACGATGTAATTGAGTAACCGCTGATAGTGGGTAATTAAGAGGATGGCATTATCGGGAGTTGCTAATTGATTTACCCCGTTCGCGACAATTTTGAGCGCGTCAATATCTAGTCCTGAGTCGGTTTCGTCCAAAATCGCCAGTTTGGGTTCAAGAAGTGCCATTTGGAGAATTTCGTTCCGCTTCTTCTCGCCACCCGAAAAACCTTCGTTGACACTACGGTCAAGAAAAGTTGCATTCATCTTAACAATGTCTAACTTTTCCTGTATCAATTCATCAAAATCAAAAGCGTCTAATTCTTCTAAACCCTGTGCTTTACGGCGCGAGTTGTAAGCAACCCGCAGAAAATCCAAGTTCGTCACCCCAGGAATTTCTAAAGGATATTGAAATGCCAGAAAGACACCACTTTGGGCGCGTTTTTCTGGTTCCATTTCTAACAAGTTTTTTCCCTGGAAGAACACTTCACCGCCAGTCACTTCGTATGCTGGATGTCCTGCTAACACTTTGGAAAATGTGCTTTTTCCAGAACCATTAGGTCCCATAATGGCATGGATTTCACCTGCTTTAATTTCCAGGTTGACACCTTTAAGAATTGGGTTTCCGTCAACTTCTGCTGTCAAATCCCGCACCGACAGCACAATTTCACTATTTTCTACAATCATGTTTCTTTCTTTAGCGTCATTTATTTTAGCAGGACAGGCAAGATGCCTATCCCCGCGTTAGCCTACACTACCTTCAAGCTTCAAACTCAACAAGCGATCTGCTTCTACCGCAAATTCCATCGGTAACTGATTGAAGACATCTTTACAGAAACCGCTGATCATCATCGAGACAGCATCTTCAGCCGAAATACCGCGCTGCGTAAAATAAAATAGCTGTTCTTCACCAATCTTAGAAGTAGAAGCTTCGTGTTCTACTTTTGCAGTGTTGTTTTGCACTTGAATGTAAGGGAAAGTATTTGCATGAGCATTATCCCCAATCAGCATTGAGTCGCACTGCGAATAATTTCTTGCGCCTTTCGCGTTCGGGCTGACTTTGACTAAACCACGATAGCTATTCGAGGAACGTCCCGCAGAAATTCCTTTAGAAACAATCGTGCTACGCGTATTTTTGCCGACGTGTACCATCTTTGTTCCCGTATCAGCTTGCTGCATATTATTAGTTAGTGCAACTGAGTAAAACTCGCCTACCGAGTTATCGCCGACTAATACACAGCTAGGATATTTCCAAGTAATTGCGGAACCTGTTTCAACTTGCGTCCAGGAAATCTTAGAGTTGACTCCTTGACACAAACCGCGCTTCGTTACGAAGTTGTAGATTCCACCCTTACCATTTTCATCTCCAGCGTACCAATTTTGTACAGTAGAGTATTTAATTTCTGCGTTGTCTAAGGCGACTAATTCGACGACTGCTGCGTGTAGTTGGTTCGTATCGTACATCGGCGCAGTACAGCCTTCGAGGTAAGAAACGTAGCTACCTTCTTCAGCAACGATCAGCGTTCGTTCAAATTGTCCCGTATCGCCACTATTAATGCGGAAGTAGGTCGATAGTTCCATTGGACATTTAATGTTTTTAGGAACGTAGACGAAGGAACCATCACTAAACACCGCACTGTTTAAGGCTGCAAAGTAGTTATCTGCAACAGGGACAACGCTACCAAGATATTTTTGAACGAGTTCAGGGTACTCGCGTAGCGCTTCGGAGATCGAACAGAAGATCACGCCTTCTTTCGCTAGCTTTTCTTTAAACGTTGTGGCGACTGAAACGCTATCAAAAATAGCATCGACTGCGACATTAGAAAGCCGCTTTTGTTCGGATAAGGGAATACCCAATTTCTCGAAAGTTTCTAAAAGTGCGGGATCGACTTCTTCAATGCTATTGAGCTTGGGTTTCTTTTTTGGTGCGGAGTAGTAAATAATATCTTGGTAGTCAATGGGCGGATACTTGACATTAGACCAAGTCGGTTCGGTCATTTTCTGCCACTGACGAAAAGCTTTGAGACGGAACTCTAGCATAAACTCTGGCTCTTCTTTCTTAGCAGAGATCAGCCGTATGACATCTTCATTCAGTCCACGCGGAATTGTATCTGCTTCAATGTCAGTGACGAATCCGTATTTGTAGGGCTGATTGACTAGGGTTTTGACAGTGGCACTCATGGTTGGTGTTCTCTCGTGTGCTGCAATAGAATCTCTTTAAAGCTCGAAGACGGGGTAAAATCTGCTTTTGACGTTTTTAACTTAACTGCTGTTACAATGAAATCAACTAAAACAACAACTATGTTGTTTAATATATCTCCATTTTACGCTACATTAACAACAGGTATGTTGTCAAAGTAAATTTTTCACCTAAAAACTTTGGTAAGAAGATGGCGATTACGCAGCAGCAGCCTTCCACAAAGCAGGACATTCTGCATTATCTACTTAAACAGGGTCAGGCAACAGCCCAAGAACTTGCTACGCAGTTAGAAGTCAGTCCCCAAGCAATTCGTCGTCATCTCAAAGATCTAGAAGCCGAGGATCTCATTCAATACTCAGCCGCACAAGTAGGAATGGGACGCCCGCAGCACATTTATCAACTAAGTTCCTTAGGACGCGATCGCCTACGTCGTCATTCAACTGATGCAGACAGTTACGGCGATTTTGCTGTTTCGCTACTCGATACTTTAGCGGAAACTGTAGGGCGCGAGCAGATGAGTTCGATTTTACGCAAACAGTGGGAACGCAAAGCAATTGAATATCATGATCGCTTAGGTCATGGTTCTTTAGAAGAACGCGTTGCCAAATTAGTCGAGTTTCGCAAAGCCGAAGGTTTCATGGCGGAATGGTATCCGGTTGACTCAGAGGATACTAGAGAAAAGGGCGATCGCTTTATCGTTACCGAGCATAACTGTGCTATTTCTAATGTTGCTGAGTCATTTCCTAGCGTATGCAGTCACGAACTCGAAATGTTCGCAGCCGTTTTACCAGACTGTATAGTTGAGCGCACGCATTGGATTATTAATGGCGAACATCGTTGTGGTTACTTGGTACAAGCGAAAAAGCCAACCAGCAAATCAAAGTGAGGTTTATATCAATCTTTCTACAATCAACTAAAGCGATATAAACTTTAATCTCTGCTATACAACTCGCAATTGAACTCTGACTTTTGCAATGAACGCACAACAGCCATCAATCCAATTTTTGACTTTAGAAGAATCAGCCAAGGTCGATGCCGCATTGCTATCTTCTTCAGAAAAATTTCTGACTAGATTAACGATTTCTTCTTGGAAGCTATTGAAGCATATTGCCCAAGATTACAACGTAGCAGTAGAAGACTTAACAACTCAGCAAATTATTGATTGGTTCGAGAAAGATGGAAAAGTGCGGCGAGAACAAGGTAATGAATCTGCATACCTCAAGTGGTAAACCATAACAGAGGTCAGATTTAAAAGCTACAAGATGTAACAGAAACCCCCGTGTAGAGATTTCTTCTGCATCACAAACTTTACAAGACATTGTTTCTAAGCTTCTATACTCTCCTCAATTGCTACGACCCACAGAGTTAGTGTGCGCTCATCACACTTTGTTTCAGTAGCCTCGACTTCAGTCGGAAGGCGTCTACAATGCATACAGCAAATCCAACGATCATTCCTTCCTATCAACAATAAATGCTCGCAGCCCAGCCGCAGTTGCACCGTGATAATCTTCTGTCCAACTATCACCAATGTGCCAAGCTAATTCAGGATCGCATTGATGCTTCGCTAAAGCTGTCATAAAAATTTCTTTATCAGGTTTCGCCGCGCCTGCTTCAGTAGAAATCGTAATTGACGCAAAAAACTGTTCTAACCCAAGTTCTGCTAAAACTAAATAGAGCCGAGAATCGAAATTTGATATTATTCCTAACTCAATTTCTCGCTGTTGCCATTGTTCTAACGCAGGAAAAACATCAGGATATACATACCAAGGCTCAGCCGTGGCAAAATATTGATACAACTCGGCAAAGAAAGCTGAAAAATCGGTAAATTGATTGAGAACACCGACTTGCTGAAACGTTTGCTGTGCAACTGATTTCCACCAATGAAATTCACAGCTAGCAATCTCATCAGGTTCCATTTCTGGAAAAACTGGTGGCGGTGCTGCTTGGAAACTTTGCAGAAAGGCTTGATTTAATGTTTTCGCTGAAATATAGATTCCAAATTTTTGTGCTACCTCGCCATAAACTTGACCGACGCTACCTTTGACGCCGAAAAGCGTACCAACTGCATCAAGAAAAATGATTTTTGGTTTTTGCATCATTTGTTGTTAGTTGTTAGCCTACGGCGATCTCTAATCATACTCTGCTAATCGTTACTATTGAAATTATTTAGCCAACTCGGTCAGCGGGCTAGTTATCCAATTAATTCCTACCTTAAGTTTGTGACCTAAAGTCGGCATACGATAAAGATATGCTAAGCGACGAGCGACATAAGCTAAAGGACCATCAAGCTGAATTCCTAATCCCGTAAACGTTGCATTGTCGGTTCCCAGCGTCATCATTTCGCCTAAATGTTGATAGCAAAAGGGAAGTAAAGGACGTTGTGTCAACGAAGCCCAAACGTTCCAACCCGCATAGTCAGCTTGTTGAAACGCTGCTTGCGCGGTTGCGGGGACTTGTTGTCCTTCTACATCGCGACAGTCAGCTAAGTCGCCCAAAGCAAAGATTTCGGGATGGTCGATAACTTGTAAAGTAGATGTTGTTGTTAGTTGACCGCGCTGATTTTGCTTGAGTGGAAGCGATCGCACTACAGGTGCAACGCGCGTCCCTACTGTCCAAATCACGATATCGACAGGAATCGTATCAACTTGATTTTTGTATTCGAGTGCGATCGCTTGTGGTTTAACTTCTTGGACGCTAGTTTCTAAATCTATCCAAACCCCTCGCGCCTCTAGTGCTTTATTCGCAGCGACTCGATTATGTTCTGGCGAGGTTCGCAAGATTTGATCTGTCATTTCAATTAATCGAATGCGCGCGCGGTTTTCTAGGCGATCTGCTAATTTGCACGCCAACTCAACACCGCAATAACCTCCTCCCACAATTGCTACACGGATTTTATCGACGGGAGATTCTTCTAACCGTCTTAGTCTAGCGTCCAAGCGATATGCATTCTCAATTGTTCGGAACGAAAAAGCATACGATGCTGCGCCAGGAACCATATCCAGCGGAGTTTCACCACCCAACGCCAAAACGAGGCGATCATAAGGAATGTCTGCACCTTCTTGCAGATGAACGCGTTGGTCATCAATATTAATTTCTGTAACACTTCCTTGATAAAAGCACACACCCGTGCCTGCTAAAATTTCTGAGAAGGGTGGTGCTATTTCCCAAGTTTGTAGTTCACCTGTGAGGAGTTCATAAAGTAGCGGTGAGAATAAGAAGCGATCGCTTTGATCGACAAGTACAATTTCTGGTTTTTGCGACTTCCAGGGTAGTTGTGACAATCTTAAGGCAGTGTAAAGACCACCAAAACCACCACCGAGGATACAAATTCGTGCAGGTTGCTGGGTCATAAGTTTAGTCAAGCATAAGCAGCAGGGCTTCTTTCAGGATAGCAAGCGAATTACCAAGTCACGTGATCGCTTAACTGAGTCACTAGCTTCTTGCCAATTCCTGATACGCGTTCCAAATCGGCGAGAGATGTAAAAGGTTTTTCTTGACGTGCGGTGATAATGCGCTGTGCTAGTTTTTCACCAACACCAGGTAACGCCATTAATTCTTCTAAGCTAGCTGTATTGAGATTAACTTTTGTGTCAACCACAGCAGTCGCGTGATGCGCGCACTGTTGCTGTTGTTCTTTAATTTTTCTTTGCACATGGACTGGTACACCCAATTGCGCCGTTGCATAAAGTCGCTCAAATTCTTGCACGTAATGCGCTGCAACGGTAGAGTTGTGTAAGATTAACAACGTTTCATCATTTTTTTCATTCGCTGCGGCTGACCAATTATGCGAACCTGTAATGATAATTCGTTTGTCTACAACACCAAACTTGTGATGTAACGAATCACCTTGCGAGAGTTGCAGTGTTCCAACAGTTGCGATCGCCTTTTGCCAAGGACGATTATTTTGTTCATACTGACAATTGTCGCTCAATGCTACTCCCATCATGTCTAGTGCTTCACTGTAGGTACGGAAAGCAAAACTTGGATCAATTAACGCTCGAATTTTGACACTTTGTTGGTGTGAATTCTCTAAAATATTCGCTAATCGTTGTTCAGAAAAAACGAATAAAGCTAAATCTACAGAACTTGTGGCTGTACTAAGTACTTGACCAATTAAACCATTAGTGCTGCGGTTCCAAGGAATAGTAGGCGATGTTGGCGAAAACTGTACAGAAATATACGTGTTACCAACTTGAACGTGCTGCGGCGATCGCAGCGGCTTTTTTAAACCAAATTGGCTATCGAGTTGACCACCAGGACCATCACCCCACATTAAATCAAATTCTTCAATAAATAGCTTGGCGAGTTCTGGGCTATCAATTTTCAAAAGATTATTCGCATTACCAATACTGCTAGGAAAACCAAAATCGCCATGAACATCACTTGTCGTAAAGTTTGCAGACGTTACAATTACAGTCCGTTGATCAACAACAACAAATTTGTGATGCATCAAGCCGCTACCTGCTGAACCATCCGCCGTATCGTCAATCCAAGGAACTCGTGCTTGGTTGAGTATGACTAAAGCATCACCTTGATTAATTTCATCAGGAGTCATTTTGCCATCTCGGTTGCGATCTACTAACGCCTGAAATTCTTGGTAGCGATCGCGATCGCGTTGTGGTAACTTCTCTACTTCTGCGGCGCTAAGGCTACTCCACGGACGGCTATAGTTATTTTCCAAAACAACTCTAACTTTTACCCCAGTATTGTGGCGTTCGACTAAAGCTTGCGCAATTTTAGGTAAACGTAGTTCTTGAATTGCAATGTCAATGGTAGATTGCGCCGCAGCGATCGCCGCAACGATTTTTTCCTCTAAATCATCGCCCTGTCGTTTTTGCTGGCGATAAGGTTCTTGATATTCTGCCGATTCTCTATGATTAAAATACACCTCAACGAAAGGATCTTGTGGTAGAAGTTTTGGTTTTTGTTGCGACTGTACTGAGCGACACGCGGTTAAACTCAGCGACAGTAGAATTAACAGGCGACTTACAGTAGCAGATAGTAGAACAGGCACGGAAGAATTTGGCAATCATGGCTGTATCGATTTTTCCCATCAAAGATGTGCGATCGCACAACCACTCAAGCGATATCCTGAAAGAAGCAACCTCAGCTAGCCAGTCGCTGAACGATTGAGAGCTTGACACTATGCAAATTTATCTAGATTACAGTGCGACAACACCACCACGCCCTGAAGCGATTGCCGTCATGCAGGCAGTTTTGACACAATATTGGGGTAATCCCTCTAGCCTACATGAGTGGGGTGGACGTGCTGCAACAGTATTGGAACAAGCGCGAATGCAGGTTGCTAGCTTAATCAATGCACCAGCAGAGTCGATCATTTTTACTTCTGGGGGTACAGAAGCCGATAACTTAGCAATTATGGGAATTGCGCGTCAGTACTCGCAACCACAGCACATTATTATTTCGCAAGTAGAACATCCTGCAATCACTGAACCAGTTAAACTACTCGAGCAATGGGGTTGGCAAGTTACTCGCCTACCAGTAGACACGCAAGGAAGAGTCAATCCACTGGAATTAAAAGCAGCATTACGCAGCAATACAGTTTTAGTTTCGATCATCTACGGACAAAGTGAAGTAGGAACATTACAGCCAATTGAGTCTCTATGTAGAATCGCGCATATGCATGGTGCTTTATTTCACACAGACGCCGTGCAAGTTGCGGGAAGATTACCCATTGACGTACAACAACTTCCTATTGATTTACTGTCGCTTTCTAGTCATAAAATCTATGGACCTCAGGGTACGGGAGCGCTTTATGTACGTCCTGGCATCGAAATAGTACCATTACTACTTGGTGGCGGACAAGAATCACGCCGACGTTCTGGCACAGAAAGCGTACCAATCATTGCCGGATTTGGTGTAGCTGCGGAACTCGCTGCGCAAGAGATGACTTTAGAAACACCTCGTTTAATTCAACTACGCGATCGCCTTTTCGATCTACTCAGCAATACACCTTATTTAATTCCTACAGGCGATCAGACTTCGCGTCTTCCACATCATGTGAGTTTCTGCCTTGCATATACCGATGAAAACAACATCACAGGTAAAACAATTGTCCGCCAACTTAATCTAGCAGGCATTGCCATCAGTTCCGGTTCCGCTTGTCAAAGTGGTAAGCTTTCCCCAAGCCCAATTCTTTCTGCAATGGGTTATACTCCCCAACAAGCACTAGGCGCAATTCGTTTGACTCTAGGACGAGACACAACCACAGCCGATATCGATTGGACAGCAATAGTCCTAAAACAAGTCTTACACCGATTAATACCTAAATTAACCTGTGCAAGTTGCTCGTAATAATTTAGCACTCAAGTGCGAAGGCATACTTTGTTTATGTAGCCCCGAAGAAAGTGGAAGGCATCTCATCACATCCTCTCAATAACCGATATACCAAGTAAAGATAAACCAAGTCGCAGCGATCGCGCAGTTAAATCGCACATCTGTAACCGAGATGTACGTATCGGTTCTTCTGCTTGTAAAACTGGGCACTGGTCGTAAAATTGATTAAACTTCTGACTGAGTTCAAACAAGTACTGACACAAACGATTTGGCATTAAATCTTGCTCAACATCGCTGAGGATTTCACCCAGTTGTAATAAGTGCTTTGCTAGCGTAAACTCTGTTGGTTCCTGTAAGGAAAGTTGTGTTTCTGACCCTAGTTGCTCAAAGTTTATCCGTCCTCTACGACTAATTCCTTGAATCCGCACATAAGCATACAGCATATAAGGTGCTGTATTACCCTGCAAAGCCAGCATCTTATCGTAACTAAAGATATAATTGCTCGTCCGATTTTGACTCAGATCGGCGTATTTAACTGCACTGATACCAACAGTTTGAGCGACTTGGGCTTTAAATTCTTCTGTCTCCGTCCGACCTTCTGCTTGCAGTCGAGATTCTAAATCAGCACGCGATCGCGCGATCGCTTCATCAAGTAAATCCCGCAATCGGATAGTCTCTCCAGAGCGTGTTTTAAGTTTCTTTCCATCTTCTCCCAAAACTAACCCAAAGGGAACATGAACAATTTCCACGTTCTCTGGAATCCAACCTGCTCGTCTTGCTACTTGAAATACTTGTGCAAAGTGACTTGCTTGTCCAGCATCTGTAACATAGATTAACCGTTCTGCCTGATCTTGTTTGATTCGGTAACGTAGTGCAGCTAGATCTGTCGTAGCATAATTGTAACCACCATCCGATTTCTGCACAATCAACGGCAGCGGTTCTCCTTCTTTATTAGTAAAGCCTTCCAAGAAGACGCATTTTGCTCCTGCGTCTTCTACAAGCAAGCCTTGACGGTCTAAATCTTCTACAACTGCTGATAATAATGGATTATAAAAAGATTCTCCGCGCTCGATTAAATGAATATCGAGTAAGTCGTAGATAACCTGAAATTCCCGCCGCGACTGTTCGCATAGCAATTTCCAAGCCTTCTGAGTATCTGCTACTCCTGCTTGCAGTTTAACAACTTCTTGTCGTGCTGTTTCCCTAAATGTCTCGTCTTCGTCAAACCTTTGTTTAGCTTTGCGGTAAAAAGTCACTAAATCTCCAAGTTCTAACGCATTAGCCGTTGTCAATGCATCAGGGTAAGCTTCACGTAGGTAAGCGATTAGCATGCCAAACTGCGTACCCCAATCGCCAACATGATTTAGCCGCAAAACATCGTGACCGCGAAATTCTAAGATTCGTGCAATACAATCTCCAATAATCGTAGAACGCAAGTGTCCTACGTGCATTTCCTTGGCAATATTCGGGCTTGAGAAGTCAACAATTACCCGTTTGGGAGTTTTAGCTAGTGCAACACCTAATCTAGGATCTGTCTGAATTGAACGCAGTTGTGCTTCTATATATTCTGTCTTTAGCAATAAATTTATAAAGCCAGGACCGGCAACACTCGGTGGTTCACAGATATCAGTTACATGTAATTTTTCTACAATCTGTTCAGCGATCGCGCGTGCTGGCTGTTTTAATTTTTTACTCAGCGATAAAGCAACATTAGATTGATAATCGCCAAATTTAGGATTACTTGCAGGTACAAGTATTGGGTCTACCTCAGCCAAATCATTGCCAAAAGCAGCAACCAAGGCTTGTGTAAATCGATGTTTTAATTGTTCCAGTGTCGCAATCATAAAGTTAAGGCTTGAGAAGAGACATTACAGCAGTTAAGAAGTTCCATACTACAACCTCTAGCCTTTAATTTTCATACTTAAATCAAGCCACGAAGAGTGCGTCACTGGAGCACTTGTCGAAACATAATCAACTCCAGTAGCAGCGACTTGATAAATTGTGTCCAACGTAATGTTACCTGAGGCTTCTATTTTTATTCGTTTATTATACTGACGAATCAGTTTAACTGCTTGACACATCACTTCTACAGGCATATTGTCAAGCATGATAATGTCCGCTTGATGCTGTAAAGCTTCTTGCACTTGTTCAATTGTTTCTGTTTCCACTTCTATCGTCAAAGGATAAGGCATTTGGTCGCGAACGTGGGTGATCGCATTTCCAATTCCTCCAGCAGCAGCAATATGGTTATCTTTAATCATGACTGCATCATCTAAACCCATGCGGTGGTTTTTCGCACCGCCTACTTGCGTTGCATACTTCTCAAGCAACCTTAATCCTGGCGTTGTTTTGCGCGTATCAACCAACTGTGTAGGAAGTTCAGCAAGTTTCTCTACATACTTTCGTGTCGAAGTTGCAATCCCACTCAAGCGCATAGCTAAATTTAACGCGACTCGTTCTCCTGTCAGCAGTGCTTCTAGTGAACCTTCTATTTGTGCGACTACTTGTCCTGGCTGACACGATTGCCCTTCATCAACAGTAGTTATAAAACGAGTTTGCTCAGACAAAAGCTGAAATACTCTGGCTGCAACTGGTAATCCGGCAATCACTCCTGGGGCTTTTGCTATCCACTGTGCGCTTACCCACGGATTTTCTGCTGACAATAAACCTTGCGTTGTGCGATCGCCTCGCCCAATATCCTCGATTAACCAAGCACGAAGCATGGGATCTAAAATTAAAAGAGGCGGTAAGACAGCCAAATTTTTCATAACTAATGCTTTCTAATTTACCTTTTCTCTAGTCAATTTATCTCAAAACTACCGCCTAGCAAGCTTTTCAAGATTTTTCCCAATTGACTTGACAATTCAGATTGGGGTTAGATATATTAGTAAAGCGCCG